>CAZXJV010000026.1:0-30345 GCA_964641135.1 uncultured Treponema sp.
AGGGTATACCGACCGATACTGCGGCGATCCACAGCGCTATCAAAAAGAAAACAATAATGATCCGGGGAAGCCCGAAGCTTTTTATAAAATCTTGTACAGTATCTTTCACAGGTAGCTCCACTCAAGACACGCCGCGCAGTACCGGGCGGTATGCCGTGCCTTTTAATTGGTATCGATACGCTTGCCGCCCATCAGCAAGCCGAATTTTACGTTGTCATCATCGCCCTTGAGAATACCGGCGACCCGCCCGTCATCAATTATGGCAATACGGTCGCAGATCGTTTTAAGTTCTGCAAGCTCGGAGGAAGTCATGATTATGGTGATGCCTTCTTCCTTGTTCATCTTTACCAGGGTATCCAGCACCAGCTTTTTTGCGCCAATATCAATTCCCCGAGTCGGCTCGGAAACAAACAGGATGCGCGGCCCGTAGGTCCAGGCTTTTGCAAGACACACCTTCTGCTGATTGCCGCCGCTCAGACGGCGAACCATCTGGCCGGGGCCGGTACAGCGGATATCCAGCTGCTCTATCATGGCAACAGCGTTTCTGCGTACCTCGGTAAAGCGTATCTGGCTGAACAGGGGCGGGATTTTTGCAAGAAACTTTTCCTTGTTTTGTATGGATGGTACAGCGATGTTCATCTCGATAGACATATCCAGAAGGAGCCCCACCCCTTTGCGATCCTCGGAAACAAAGGCAATATCCATCTTTAATGCCGACTGTGCATCATTCAATACCAGGGGCTCGCCGAATACCTCTACCTGTCCGGTAGCCGGATACATTCCCATTACCCCGTTGGCAATGCCTATCTTACCCTGGCCTGCAAGACCGCCAAGGCCGAAAATTTCCCCTTCATGGATATCCAGGTCAACCCCGTGTACCATTTCGCCGGGCATCAGGACGCGAAGGTTTCGGGTTCTCAGCGCAACACGCCGGGAACAGCAGTCCCGGATAGACTTGTCAAAGGTTTTTTCCACCTTGCGGCCAACCATCAGCTCTGCAAGCTCGTACACATCAGTTTCAGCGGTCTTTTTGCTGCCGGCCAGCTTGCCGTCACGCAATACCGTGATGTTATCGGCGACAGCCATTACCTCGTCAAGGCGGTGGGTAATAAAAAGAATGGCTACACCGGCATCCGAAAGGCGCTTCATCGCCTTTAAAAGGGTTTCTGCCTCACTTTCGGTCAGGACGGCAGTCGGCTCATCAAAAACCAGAAGCTGGATGTTTTCTTTATCAATCTCGCGGGCAATTTCTACAAACTGCTTGTATCCAACCGGCATGCTTGAAATCTTTGCAAGCTCGTCAATGCCTACATCCAGCCGGTCCAGCGCAGCCCGTACATCCTTGAGCATCCGTGCGGTATCCAGCGTTTCCAGTTCCTTGCCGAGCACACGGCTCACAGGATTGGGCCTGGTTACCTCACGGTTCAATTTGATATTCTCTGCAACAGTAAAATCGGGTATGAGCATAAATTCCTGATGCACCATGCCGATTCCAAGATTCATGGCTTCCATGGGACTTTTAAAGGCAACAGGCTGACCGTTGATCTTTACGGTGCCCTGATAACCTCCGGTGGAATGAATCACCGGCATCCCGAACAGAATATTCATGAGTGTCGATTTTCCGGCTCCATTCTCGCCCAGAAGTGCGTGTATTTCTCCCGGTTTGAGGGAAAGACTTATGTTATCAAGAACCTGATTTTTATAATAAGACTTGGATATATTCTGCATCTCAAGAACAAAAGCGGTATCCTGCAAAACGCCCCCCTGATCTGGCAGGCTGTAACAAAAAGCAGACTGCCGGATGTATTTCTGCAACCTGATGATTTTACAGCACTTTTCCTGATCATGCAATAAAAAAGGGCAGCCCGGAAGGCTGCCCTGATGCACACATCAGCAAACCGCTGATACATTGCTAAAACATGAAAATCAACGATCAGAAGACCATGTGGTCAAGCATTACCATGTAATAGTTCTTGTAATCGCCATAGAAGGTAAGATCTGCACCGCCTGCAACCTTTGCAAAGATTTCACGAATCTTGGCATCATCAACCTTGCCGTTAGTCCGGCCGTTGATGTATTCGATTGCATAGTAAGTTCCGGCCTGAATCATGGCCATATTGATAGGTGCGGGCCAGGTGGCAACACGTCCGTTCATGCCTGCAGCAGTAACTGCATTACCGATTTCGGAAACAATCCATTCCAGATCACCGCGGCGTTCTTCAGGAACAGATATTCCCAGGGCGCCGGGAAGGGCATGATAGGGAGAAGGACAGCACTGAACCGGGAACAGGGCCTTTCCGGCAACAATCTGCCGGATCAGGGGCTCCATCATGGAGCAGTTTGTTCCAAAGAAAGCGGTGTCTGTTCCATAACGGGCAATCTGACGCGGCACATCTTCATTGATGAACTGCTGTGTTCCGGGTACGCCTGCATCACCGGTGGGATCCGGCGCGTCAACCTCAACAAAACGGATACCCAGCTGCTCGGCACGCTCTTTCATCATGTTGCGGCGGGTAGCAAGGAACTCGATGGACATGTGGCGGGGGAAGCTGTAATGCACAAGCACCTTAGCCCCCATAGCCTTGGCATGGTCGGCGATCTGGTAACCGCGTCCAAGGTCGTTGATATTAAGAACGATATCACCGCGGCGGGCAACCAGATCCGGGTCTTCCTGCGGGCTTCCGAGGATAATCAGGATATCGGGGCGAACAGCGCGCACACGGTCAACTGCTGCAGCTGCACCCGGAACTGACTGTACCATAACAATAGCCCGCATTGCCGGATCGGAGGCCAGGGCCATCATCTGGGAAATGGTTGTTTCCTGCTCCTGCATAAACCGGTCCGGATAGGTGCGAATCTCGATGTGCTCGGCGCCGAATTCGCGCTGCATCTGTTCGGCCATGCGGTACTCTTCTTCATTCTGGGTAACGGTACCTACCAACAGGCCGATTTTCCAGTCACCGGCAGCTTTTTTGGGCGAGCAAGCCATAAACAGACTTCCGGCCATAGCCAGAACTGCCAAAGCGAGCATAATCTTCCTGGTCATAAAATCCTCCACGAATACTGTTTCTTAATCATAGAGGCTACCATGACCATAGGTATACGTCAAGAAAAAACAGGGTATTCAACCCGCTGTACACCAGGTTCCAGGATATCTGAATGCTGACAACAGCACGTGTGGCCTTATAAGCACCCTGGCAAAGAAGCTTTAAATGCCCGGCAAAAAGAAGTCGCCAAGAGGGTTGGCATTAAATAATCCAAGAAAACCGGGCGTGGTAGTTCCATCAATCTGTTCAACATCATCAAAAAGCACAGGAGTAGTTGAATACAAAGCTCTCGAGCCTGTATTATTCCTGATTTTAGCCGAGCCGATCGATGAAAAGAGTTTGACCGTTCCACCATTGTTAAACAGAGCAGCCCCGTTGACAGGACTATAACCTGCGGCAAGTTCACCGCCGTACATTTCAAAGATGCCACCAGAGTCTACAAATACATTACCGCCCTGTCCGGTAGCCTCACCCTCAGCTATCATCCCGCCTTCAAGAATAAACCTGCCTGCAACCGACACTATTCCGCCATTGCCGGAAACATTACCGCGCAGCAGCTGGGACGTACCACGCACAGTCAAGGTGCCATCAGGCCCGATAGCTGCGATTCTGGAATTAAAATTTCCAGTCATTACGTTTTGCAAAACAGAATCTTCTACTTTTGCCATTCCGTTCCACAAATTAATGATCTGCATGGTAGTCATGTCATTGCAGTCAACAAGCGAGCCATCAAGTATAAAAAGGCTGGCATCTGCAGCATTTAAATAAAAGACCGGCCATTCAATCATGGTGGAAACAAACACAGCTACCGAAGAAAGAGTAAGGGAGCCCCCTCCTGCGACCTCAAAAAGACTTGCGCCTAGAGGAGATGTAACAGTCAGTGTTTTACGCGTCCCGGAAGACTGTATGATTAACGGCTTGTTGATCAGGGCAGAGCCATTCCATTCAAGATCCTCCAGTAAAAGGATGCGGGCCGGATGTGATGATGTAATATTGGTTCGCAGTGAAATTGCTTCCAGGGCCTGATCAAGCGTACAGGGTGCTGCAGGAGAAGAGCCGTCGCCGCCGCCACTGTGGGTGACATGCCAATCCCTCCAGGTCGGATCCGGAGGAGGAGGCTCAAAGGATGTCCACGCGGCTGGAAACACGAGGTTTATGCGAGTACCGGTCTGGGCAGGGAACAGGTCAGTTAAGGAACGAATGTCTGTTATACTTGATCCCTCTCCACCGACCACAACCGCCTCAGGGCCTAATCCCGCCTGAAGCAGAATACCGTAGTACTTTGCAGGGTCGGGAACCCAGACACCGGCTTCGGCACCGTCAATTATTCTCATGATCTGGGTAGTTAATACACCGGTCGGCCCGATTGTACCTACACCGACACCTGTTGGCTGACCAAGAGGCGAATAGAAGTCTTCTTCGGCAAAAATGAAGATTGAACCAAACCGGTTTCGCCAGCTCACCGGAATTTCGGAAAGCTGCACGGTCACCGCGTTCTGCAGCAAATCAAGCACCACATAACGAAGCTGAAGTGTGCAGGCATGAACATCCATATCAAGATACAAATACAGAGTAGAATCGCCTCCTGCCGGGGGGACTGTCCAGGAACTGTGAACCGCCTGCAGCGAGGGGGCCTTTATCGGACCGGCACTGGAAAAACCCTGAAGCCGCCGCGAATCGCTTCGGTACATCGCTCCGTTTCTAAGCAAACCAGTCATTTCGGAGGTAATCTCTGTTCTCAACCCGAGAACTGTTCCAGGAGAAAAGGCGGACAGATGGTGATTAAGGTTATTAAGGCGAATAAAAACCCTGCGCCTGGCGTAGCCTTCGAAAGAAAGGTCCAGCAGCAGTTCTGCTCCCGGTGCATACATTTCAAGATCATATTCATAGGGCGTAATTGGATCAAGGCGAGCCTGAACACGGTTGCGCCTGCCGGAAAGAACGTGTACATTTTTTACGATCTGGCCGCTTGCTGAACCGCGTACGGCCCAGGAAAAAGCATTACCGTTGGCCTGTACCACAGGGTCTTCCGGCTCACCGGGTTCATTCCGCTGAATACCCAGGGCATCCATAAAATCGTCATCAGGCAGACTTAAAGCTTCGGCGACAGATAGCTCGGTTCCGCTTGCAATAAACCTGCGGTGCTCAATGCGCTCAGCGCTATACAAAATAGCCATAAAACGGTAATCACCCGCCGGAATTTCTGCGGTTTCAAAAGAGCCGCCTTCCTTTACAAACCAGGGGCCGTACCAGTTGCGGACACCGGGCTCCACGCCTCCGAGTCGCAGATACAAGAAGCCTCCGCCCCCTACCAAGGCCCGTGAATCGTCCGGCTCAGGCAATGTATTCGGCATAAAAACAGGAGGGGGAAGACCGCCAAGCTGAAAGGATAAAATTGTTTGTGACTGGGCTTTCCAGGCAGGCTCAAGCCCAGGGGTGCATCCGGCAGCAAAAAGCAACAGAGCTGCAGAAATTATTGCGGACAGGCCCCACAAGCCTGTCCGCAAACCCTTTTTTTTCTGATTCATGGGTTACCTCCCCGATCAGGGCTCCGCCAATACCGAAGCAAACTTGATATCCAGGTTCGCAGCGCTGTATTCTACATACAGATAAAAAACTGAACCCGAGAAATAAGGTGCAGGCGCGGCTGCATCCTCGTCCGGAGCCAGTGTATCATTAAGGGATGCCGAAAGAACACGTTTTCCGTTTTCCTTAAAAAACGCTACTGACCCAACCCATGCAGGGGCCGTACCATCGGTGTTGTGTATATAGCAGTGCAGGAAATCTATTGCTTCACCGGCCGCAAGATCGCTTCCGACATCGGTTAATCGAACAAAGGTACGTATGACCTTTCCCGGATCTCCGGTGAGCGGCAAAAGGGTATAACTTGGATAGTTTGTTGCTGTCTCTCCCTTAAATACTGCGTGTGAAACCTTGAAAACAGCTACCTCCATCCGGGTAATTGGGATAAGGGTAGCCCGGACACTGTTCACCTGGCCCTGAATAACGCGAAGGCCTTCAAGGTTTGCAAAGGTGGTAGCATTGATAACCTCGTCAGCCACAGGACCAACTTCGTAGAGGTTTTCAATCGCTGTGCGAAGGTTTTCTACAGCAGTGACTGCAGTCAACACAGGAGCTGAGGAAAAGGACAGGCTGTGAGGGGCATAAAAAATAAAGGCATCGCTATATTCACCCGGCTGAATCCCGGTGATGCGCAACCGTTTGCCGGGCTCGGCATCATAGGGGCCCAAAAGACGGGCTGATTTACCGGTACCCAGCTGAAGATACAATGCGCCTGATACCTGAACCATAGCCCTATCCTGTGCAACGGAAGCGAAACTGCCATCGTCAGGAAGAGCACCACCCAATTCTATCGCAATACCGGTAGTGGCATTCCAGGCTGGAGACAGCCCGAAACCACAACCGGCAGCAAAGAAAGCACCAAAAACAATGGCGGAACACAGCAATACAAACTTTTTCATGGTTCACCTCTACATATCAAAAGAGTGACTGGTTGCTTGAACCTGTTCTTGTAGTTAAAAAAAACAGGCTCCTCTTGTATCAGTATACTACAAAGGAACCTGTTTATAAGGTTTTATGTTGTTTTTTTTACCTTGCGCCCCAAAAAAGGGCTGTCAAGGTTCCGGCAAAAGGAGTTTTGTCAGAACCCTGTTTTTTTTAAGCTACCCCGGCGACATCACGGCGTCCGAACATTATCAGTTACCGCCGGTGTCCCACTGGTATTGTTTTGTGAAATAGAGGCCAGGGGAGCTACTTCATTCAGAAAACCATTCACTGTATATGACCCGTTCAGATACCAACCACCGCCGCCGGATGGTTCTGCAGCATGGTTGTCGTACACAACCTTATTTGTTGTGTTTACGGTAATGGCCGTTGTAGAACCAGTCTGGTACACAGCCCCGCCCTTCGTTGCAGACGTATTGCTATATATCTGTACCGGTGCCCTTGCTGTTATTGCAAGCGTTGTCCAATCTTGCAGATATAAAGCCCCGCCGCCATCCGTAGAACCGGTTCCTGTACTGAAGCAATTATTGATAATCCCATGATGTAATTCAATAGTTCCAGCCCCAGCCCATATAGCACCGCCGCGAGGAGCAGAACAATACGAAATTTTACCACCATTCAAGACAACAGTGCCCCAGGAGTTAATCGCGCCCCCTTCTACCGTTGAATGCAGCTTAGATAAAAAGGAACGGGGACCCAATACCAGTTTGCTCGCACCTGAAAGAGAAAAAGCAGAGTGATCTTGCGGATGAGGAGCGTTCACCGAGATGCGTGTCAAAACAAGTTCTGCATTGTTAATATAAAACAAATTACCAAAATAAGAACCTTCAAGACCCTCGAAGATGATTGTGCGCCCGTCAAACGCACCCATAATTATGATTGGTTTTTGAACCGTAAAAGTAGTCAAACCGGTAATCTGAACATTGCCAACAAGGATTACTGCAAAGTATTGACCCGGAACAGGAGTACTTGCATTAGCTGTCGCAATTCCAGAAACCAAATCCATTGCATTTTCGGGGCTTAACCCATCAGCACTTCCCAGAGCTGATTGTGCTACATACACATACTGATAAAAAGCACCAAACGGCAGGGAAAGCTGACTGGCAGCAAGAGAGATGCTCTGAGGAACCGAAATGGTAGCTCCGCGAGTAAAGGTGTGGTTAATTACATGATCTACTGCGTCAGGGGCAAGCAGGGCAGCTTCTGCAGCATTGATTCCCGCATTTGTCTTGTCATACAGGCGGTGACCATAGTCTATAAAACCTTCAAGCTGATACGTTCGGCCAACCGGGAACAAGGCCGCTGTACCTGTTGCCAGATCACGGGCAAGCACACTTCCTTTTCCGGTGCTATCCAGGGGAAGAATACCGGCAGAAATAATTGTTCCGCCGTCATATATCCTGTAAAACAGCCGTGTGTTCGCCTGGGCTGTGGTTCCTGTAAACGAGACGCGTACAGAACCGGAGGGCGGGGGTCTGTCCAACAAGGCCCCGCCGCTTTCAATATGCAAGAAATCATCAGCGTTTTGCGGGGTATATTCTATATACAAACTGATCCGGCTCCCGCCCCTTACCGGACGGTTAAAACCAAGATATTTTTCTGTCGGTGAACCAGGAAGTACATCCTCTCCCACCGGTTGAACGCCCAGGAAACTGCCGGCTGAATCATAAACGGCGATACGATGGACCCTGACACCCCCGTCCCCGGATAAATTAAACATAAAATTGAGAGCTCGGAGCTCCTTGTCTTCAGGAATACTCAAACCTTCAAAGTTGATATACCTGCGCTGCAAGCGGTCTGCCTCTCCGCTAATTTCATTTACCGAACTGAGTGTCAATGATCCCGGATCCACAAAAAAAGCTGTTGTAGCTTCACCGCAGACCGGGCGGAGGGTAAGCTGCAGGCGCAGCGGAACCCCTGCAAGAAGGCGTACAGAGCGCAGTTCCCCGGCAGAAGCGCGACCCCCGATATGATTGTCGAACACAGAAAATTCACCCGGGTTTCCCTGAACTAAAGATAAAAACTCCGCGTCACTGACACGCATCAGGTCGCGAAACAGCCAGGGAGTGTCGTTCCATATCCAGGTTTCGGCATCCAGGGGAACAGTGGAACACAGAACCATCAGACGGGAATAATCACCGGCAGGAAGATCGGTTATTGTCAGTTTTGCAGCCTGACCGGGTATGGCCGCAACCTGATAGGGGCCATAGGCCGGCCCCCGGGAACCGGTTGGACCGCCGATTGTACGCAGGTAGATATAATTGACTCCCGGAGCCACCGCACGGTCTGCATCGGTCGAAAGCGGAGCGAAGGGGGCCGTAACAGCGAATTCCACCTGTGTTTTACCCGCAAGGACCTTCCCTGCCGGATCTAGACCGAACCGACAACCGGCAGCAAGAACCGCCGCAAAAACAAGACCGAACACAACAGAACGATTCTTATTCATACTTTCCACCTTGGCCCCGTGCGGGCACTAATAAAATAACTGTAGCACCCGGATGAGGGATTATCAATTAAAAATTTTATTACAAGAAGTGAATAGTGTAAATTCATATATAAGCGATAACAGAATGACAAAACAGGCTGTATCGGCTACTATCTGTGCAGATCTTTTAACCCGGCCTGACAGGATGCTGACAAGCATCGAGTTTGTCAGCATCCTGCTAACTTCAAGGAGGACACAATGCCTGTAAAAATCCCGTCTACACTGCCGGCCGCACGCGTACTGGCCGAGGAAAACATATTTGTTATGGACGAAAACCGTGCCATGATGCAGGATATTCGACCCCTGAAAATTGCCATTTTGAATTTGATGCCGACCAAAGAGGTTACCGAGACCCAACTTTTGCGCCTTTTGGGAAATACCCCGCTTCAGATAGAAATAACTCTTTTAACCATGGCAAGCCATGAATCGGCAAATACCAGCAGGGAGTACCTTGATGCCTTTTACCGGACCTTTGAAAGCGTCCGGGATACCAAGTATGACGGACTGATCATAACCGGTGCCCCGGTAGAAAACCTGCCCTTTGAATCAGTAGATTACTGGGAAGAACTGAAAGAGATTCTGGACTGGAGCCGTTCCCATGTTTTCAGCACACTGCATATCTGCTGGGCAACCCAGGCTGCCCTGCACTACTTTTACGGTATCAACAAACACCGCCTGGATGAGAAAGTTTTTGGAATCTTTGACCACAGGGTCATGAACCCGAAGCATAAACTGGTTCGCGGCTTTGACGATACCTTCAAGGCACCGCACAGCCGGCACACAACCATTCACAAAGAGGATATTGAACGCATTCCCCAGCTGGAGATTCTGGCCGAGTCCGGGGATGCCGGGGTATTCCTGATTGCAAGCCGCGATGGGCGCTCGGTGTATGTGTCGGGCCATGCCGAGTACGATGCCGACACACTTTCACGCGAATACCGCCGCGATCTGGAACGCGGGCTTTCTATTGAAATGCCAAAAAACTACTATCCGGAAAACAATCCGGAGCTGATGCCGCCGGTAGGCTGGAGGGCACACGCCACTCTTTTATTTGTAAACTGGCTTAATTATTTTGTCTATCAGGAAACCCCGTACGATCTGGAGAAGATCCACTAGGGTGTCTTGAAACTGCTATCAATATTGTTGGTAATTGTTTTTTCTGCATCCTTCTAATCCCGGCGGCGGTGCAGGTTTTTCAGTATGGAAAGATGGCGGTTATGCAGTCTTGAACGCATTGCCGGGAAGGCCGAGAAAATACGCCTGAAATCACCTGAGCGGCGACTTAGTTGCTCAAGTCGTACAACCAGCCGTTCACGGGTTTTAGCAGCCGCACGGGCTGCTGCCTGTTCGGCTGTCTCGCGGATACTGTCCAGTTCTGGGGGCGCAGGAATAAGGGCGCGAAGGCGGGTGATACTGCCTGCAAGGTCACTTTCGTTGAACCATTGGGCAAGGTCTGCCCTGTCCCCTATCAGATCAATATATTCCCGAAGCGAGCGCAGCCTGAAACCAAGCCCGACAAGGGTTTTAAGGGTGACTGCCAGATCGAGGGCAAGAAGTATTGCTAACCCAGCTGCAAGATGATTCCGGGTAGCTTCGGGCACCTGCAAAAAAAGCTGGAGCAAAACAGGATGAGCAAGGCGAACGCCAGCTACACTCATCAGGCCGAACAGCAGGGAATTGCGAAGACAGATCCTCCCGTGCAGGTTGAACGGCAGGGCCGAGTAGTCCCACCAGCGGGTTGAAAACAGACGTTCCAGAACCCAGCCGGCAAGATACTCCAACAGGGTTGTTACCGCAACTGCAGTAACAAACAGAACCACCAGATTATCCGCAAAGAGTTTAAGCACAAAAATGACCAGCAGCGCTCCAAAGCCGTAGATCGGACACAGGGGGCCGTTGAGAAAGCCGCGGTTTACAAGGCGTCGTTCAATAATTGAACAATAAATCACCTCGCTTATCCAGCCGATCAGACTGTAGATAATAAACAGCAAAAACAGGGTGCTGCTGGTCATACGCCTTGAACCCTATTTTTTTCCGGCAAACACCACAGAACCCCGTCCGGGTATGGTAACCTGACCGTCGGTTTCCACAACACCGGCATAGGTCGAGAAGACCATAGGCATCGGCTCCAGGGGGAGACGCACCGTTACCGGATCCGGGGAAAGATTATGCATAACAAAGGCTTTTTCGCTTTCGCATTCCATAACCCAGGACAGAATCTCGTGTGCGTCGGTATCAACCGGGCTCATACGTCCGCGGTACAAGGCCGGGTGTGCTGTTTTAAGCCGGATCAGACGTTTGTAATGCGTTAGGATGGAGTTTTTGTCCCGGCTTTGAGCCCTGACAGGTACGGTGTTGCGATTGTAAATGGATTCTATCCAGGTTGTCTGGAGCCGATCGCGTCCGGGGGCATCCCACAGCATGGGGGTTCTGATCTGCGGATCAGGCTTGGCGCCCATCATTCCGATTTCTTCACCGTAATACATAAAGGGAGTGCCTTCGGTCAGCATATAAATACTGGCCGACAGCTTGATAAGCTCCGGATCGCCCCGCAGCAGTCCTGCAATACGGTTTTTATCATGGTTTGTCAGAAACGGAGAATCGATATAATCGGGAGCAAATTCTGCATAGGTTTCATAGGCAGCATAAAAGTTATGTGCAAGGTTGTTTTGTCCTGCACTGCCATCGCGTATCGCATCCACGATTTTTACTCCCATATCAAAATGGAAGGTTGAATCCAGACCCTGCATATACGCTGCGCGGGTTCGCACCGGTTCCCATACTTCACCGACAACGAAGGACCTGGGATTGAGCGTTTTGGTATAGTCATTGAATTCACGCCACCACTGAATCGCAAGTTCCTGGCCGGGAGTTCCTGCAGGAAGTTTGGCCAGGTTATAGATGTGACTGCCTGCATCCATCCTGAACCCGTCAACACCCTTGTTCATCCAGAATTCTGCGATTTTTTTGAACTCTGCCCGTACCGCCGGTTCACTCAGATTAAAATCAGGCATACCCGGCTCAAAAAGGCCGGCATAGTAGTGATCGCCAACACGGTTCCAGACATTGTGTCCCCAGATCTGCTGACGCAGGTTATACCGGGGATCATCACCGGAAATCCAGTGATACCAGGAGCGATAGGGACTATCGGGCTTCCGGGAGTCCATAAACCAGTCAGTAAACAACGAGGAGTGGTTGTGAGTCATATCAATAATGACAGAAATGCCCCGTTTTGCTGTTTCACGCATGAACTCTTCAAAGTCTTCCATCGTTCCGTATTCAGGATGTATGGAATAATAATCATCTACATTGTATCCGTGATACGAGGTTGAAAGATGAATGGGCATCAGCCAGATACCGGTTACGCCCAGGTCAGTGGTAGTTTTGTCGTTACCATCATTGAGATAATCAAGCTTTGCAGTAAGGCCCCTGAAATCACCGGTACCGTCTCCATCACCGTCTGCAAATGAGCGGATAAAGATGCAATACCATACCCCTTCGGCAGGAAGCTGTGCAGAGCGCGGAAGGGCCGCCAGTTCATACACAGCCTTTTCGGCATTATGACCCTGGGGGCCGCCGGATGCACAGGAAAGAACCACAAAGACGGCCAAAAAAACCGTACTTACCTTGAACAGAATGCCTTTGTTCATACAAACTCCTCAATCAAACCGGACCGGCTGTCCGGAAAAAAAAAGCTGTCTGTGCCGTACGCATACTGCACAGACAGCAAAAAATGTAATGCAAAGCTGCTTTTGGTTCAACACCAAAAGACAGGGGAACCTTATTCCTTTACACCATCACCGGCAAGCGAGTGCAGAAGGAACTTCTGACCGGCCATAAAGAGAATAGTAAATGGTACGGCTATCAAAAGAGCGCCGGCTGCAAACATGGTGTAGTTATCAGCGGCACGACCGTTGATAAGTTCCCACAGACCGACAGCGAGGGTCTTTTTATCATCGCTGCGCAGTACCAGGCGCGGGAAGATAAAGTCCATCCAGGGTCCGGTAAAGCTGGTAAGAGCAAGGAACATGATCATCGGCTTGACTATGGGAACGATGATCCACAGATACGTTGTAAGCTGGTTGGCCCCGTCCACGCGGGCAGCCTCTTCAACGTTCTTGGAAACCGTGTCGAAGTATCCCTTCATGATCCAGGTATTGTAGGGAATACTACCCGAAACATATACAAGAATAAGGCCCCAATGGGTGTTAAGACCGTTGATGCGCATCAGGATTACGTAGGTTGCAACCATTCCGATAAAACTGGGGAACATTTGCAGTACTATCATGGAAGCCATCAGGGGCTTGCGGGCTTTGAACCGGAAACGTGAAAAGATATAACCCGAAGTAACGCACACGGCCAGGGTTGCCAGGGTGTTCATGATGGCAATCTTGAGGGTATTTGCGTACCAGCGGACATAGCTTGTTCCCTTGGTATTTGCCGAAGCAGCGCCTGTAACATTGGGATCAACAACCAGCTGATCTGAAGGGGTTAACAAGCGCCGGAACTGATAGATAGAAAAGTGTACCTTTCTTACCGCACGGCCATCTGCGTCGCGTACCTGCTGTCCGTTTTCATCTCTGACCGGTTTCATGGGCAAAGGAAGAATATTGGTTGCCGAAAGGGAATTTGCCTCGGTAAATGCAGAGCTGACGGTAAACGCCATGGGATAAATTACCCAAATGGCTGTAATTATAAGAATTATGTACATGAATACGGTGACCGCAATACCGCCGGTTTTGGCTGCGGCAGGGTTTATTGTCTTGTTGTCTATCATATTTCACCATCCCGGAAGGACTTGGTCCGTGTAAAGTTGAAGACCGCAAAGGGTACCAGGAAGAAGAAAACCAGCAAGGACAGGACCGAGGCCAGATTGTACCAGTTTTCTATGGTAAGCTTGTAGATCCAGGAAATCATCAGGTCGGTAGCACCCGCCTTGGTCGCGATCGAGTCGCTCAAGGTAGGACCTCCGTTTGTAAGGAAGAATACCGCACCGAAGTTATTGATATTACCGGCAAACTGCATAACAAGAATTGGACCGGTCTGGAACAGTACGAGCGGGAGGGTAATGGTCCAGAACTGCTGAAACTTGTTGGCACCGTCAATAATCGCCGCTTCATACAGCTGCGAAGGAATGGCGGTCATGTTGCTGGTTATAAGCATCATGGAGTACGGGAACCCGATCCAGATATTTACCAGGATCATTGTTACCTTTGCCATGGAAGGATCGGAAATCCACGGGATACCGGTCTGCATCAAACCGAGTTCTACGAGGGTACGGTTAATGGGACCGAAGGTACCGTTCAAAAGGTTAGCCCAGATAAGCAGGCTGAGCAGTGTAGGAACGGCATACGGAAGAACGAAAATGGTACGGAATACATTGGAAACTTTTATCCGCTTGTCAATGAGGATGACAGCGAAAAACATACCAACAAAATAACAGCTGAAGGTAGCAAAGAAGGCCCAGGTAATATTCCAGACGGCTACGCGGCCGAAGGCGGTATACCAGGCATTGGTCTCACTTGCTGTAAACAGCTGCTGAAAGTTTTCGAATCCTACCCAGCTGACAAGGTTTGCCGGGGGTATGTTGTTGGGAGACGAATAGTCGGTAAATCCGACCAGGGCAGAAAAAAGAAGAGGAACTACAGTAAAAAAAGCAATCAACGCAAGAACAGGAGCCAGCCCCACAACAGGAAAGGCTTTGTCATGAATAAGATGCTTGGTCTCTTTGAATGAATAGTGCTTGCCGGTTTTGACTGCAGTTTGTGCAGCTTTTCGGGCACTGATGATGTTATAGGCGTAGATAATAAAATACAGGAGCATCGCAATAAGAACGATCAAGCCGGTAATCAGCATAAAGATCGAGTGCGGACGATCGCGAACCGGCATATGCGACCAATCTGTAAAACCGGAAGAAGCTGACGGCTTACCCAGGGTGACAAGACCAACAAGAGCCTGTGCCAAAGGTCCCTTGAAGTTCAGCGCCATGGTGCCGGACTCAAAGGCAAAAAGAAACAGTACGATCGTTTCAAGAAGAGCAAATAGCGCGCCGCGAACATACTGCTTCAGGAACAGGATTTGACCCAGCCCCATATACACAGCCGACGCGATGGGTGCAGCCTTGACGATCATAGGATTAACAGTGTCCTGTCGACTCATAAAACACACTCCAACCTTTTATACGTAAACCCGACAGCACCGGGTGAGGGTGCTGTCGGGAGTCAGGAACAGAATTCCTGTTTGATAAGCCTCAGATTAGCGGGCAGCGCGCATTGCAGCTGCGGCGGCGCCGAGCTCACGGGCTACGTCAGCTCCATCCCAGATGCTGCCGAAAGCGGCACCCATTGCTGACCAGTAGGTTCCCATCTGGGGAATGGCCGGCATCGGAACAGCGAACTTGGCCTGAGCCAGGATTCCCTGCTGCAGCGGATCCTTAACCTCGATATCATTGCGGGGAGGGATCTGCTTGGTCATTTCCAGGCGCTTCTCGAGAACAGGCTTGGAGACCAGGAACTGTGCAAAAGCCTGTGCAATTTCGGGGTGCTGTGTATAGGCGCTTACGAAGGCCAGGCGAAGACCGGAGAAGGTGTTCGGAGGTGTAGTCTTTCCGGGGAACGGAGGAATGGTGGTGATACCATAGTTGACATTTGCCTTGGTGAAGTCGTTGATCTTCCAGGGGCCGGTCAGGATCATGGCAGCATTTCCCTCGATGAAGGAAGAGTTACAGAAGTCACCGGTTACGTCAGCCTGGGGTACATCCAACAGCTGCTTGCGCAGGCTCTGGAAATAGCGCAGACCGGCAATTGAACCGGCGCTGTCGATGTTGTGCTGGTTGCGGTCGTTTCCGGCAGGGCCGAACAGGGGAGCACCGAAACCGTGCATGAACATATAGTTCACATAGGCGTTTCCAACTTCCCACACGAGAGCATATTTCATCTGTGAAGGATTATTGAAGGTGCGTGCAAAGGCGATAATTTCATCCCAGGTTTTGGGAGGTGTTTTTACCAGGTCCTTGTTGTAGAACAGTGCGATGGATTCAATAGCCAGGGGATAGCCATATGCTTTACCCTGATAGGTGGATGCGGTAACAGCAGCATCAACGAAATCGGCTGCAAGGTTCATCGGGTTCTCGAGAACGTGACCGCCGTTAATAAGGGCGCCCATGTGATCATGGGGAGCAACGAAGATGTCGCCGCCGACTCCGGCAGGACCGTCAAGCTCGATCTTGGCACGGGCATCAACCGAACCAACCGGCTCATAGGTAACAGTAACGTTGGGATACAGCTTCTTGAATTCGGCAGCTGCCCACAGCATAAAGTCTTTTTCTACGCCTTCAGATTCCCACATTTTAAGGGTAACCTTTCCGCCGCCCTGGGCGCCACCGGCTGCGAATACAGCACCGGAAAGCACCATCAGTGCCATAAGTACTACTACAAGTTTTTTCATCCTCTTTCCTCCTGAGAAAGTTTCAATAGATAAACCGGTTTAACCGGTTAGTCCATTATTGATTGACTTGACCGCGTTGTCAAGTTTTTTGATTGATACAGACCGTCTTTTTACCGTTTGTACAAGACGATCTGTATCCCGTTTTGAACGGAACAGGCAATCCGGTCCGTTCAAAACCGGTATGTACCTGCTGTACAGCGGTGCTGCCCCGACGGGCGGCACCACAACTAAACAGGCAGCAGCTGCGAATGGTTACTTTGCAAGCCGCAGCACAACAGCGGTAAGGGGCTCAAGCGTTACGGTGTTGCCGGAAACGGTGATGCCTGAAGGACTGGAAATACCGTTTACATTGGCTCCATTTGCGTCTGCCATGACACGGGCAGCTGCAACATTTTCACCCAGATCGAAGGTCATCGGCTTTGCTTCCCCGTTGGCAACCATGAACCACTTGCCGTCGGTCCAGTCGATGCTGTAGGACAGGGTCAGGCGGCTTTCCTCGGGAGAGGGAAGAAGCTTCGCTGCACGGTTAACCTTGGCCATATCACCGATGCGGAATACATCATACTGGCGGCGCAGGGCAATCATGCTCTTTGTGTAGTCAAGCACACCCTGGTATTCGGGCTGCAGGGTCCAGACAATCTGGTTGATGTTGTCAGCAGAATCGTAGCTGTTGCGAACATATTTACCGATAGTCTCGTTCTTTGAGTCCTTGAGATTCGGCTTTGTACGTCCGCGTTCCTGACCGGCATGCAGGAAAGCAATTCCCTGACCTGTAAGCATAAACCAGTTACCCATCTTGATGCGGCGGGCTATTTCGGCACGCTCGGCAGGAACCGCCGGATTCAGTTTTGCGTTATGGGCAATGGAATCGTGCAGGGTAAGACCGTCGTGAGCGGCGATATAGTTCAGGTTATCGCCCGGATCATCAGCCTTGTAGTTATTCTGGGGCTGTCCAAGCACATTGCGGAACAGACGCTCGGTGTCTACGCCGCGCTTGGTGATAAAGCCCTGGCCTTCTTCGGCAAAGCCGCCGGCCTTGAGGAGATCGCGGATTTCATCGTTAAATACGGCAACCTTGTCGGTTTTGGTCATATAAGCCTGATCCATACCGACGGTGCCGGCGGATCCGTTATACATCTTCCATCCCTCGCCCACAAACAGGGTATTGGGGTTGATGGCAACAGCAGCCTCATAACCGTCCAGAACAGTCTGAGTGTCCATAAGGCCCATCAGGTCAAAACGGAAACCGTCTACCTTGTATTCCTGTACCCAGTGGCGGATTGAATCAACAATCAGTTTGCGGCTCATGATACGCTCGGTGGCAACATCGTTACCGCAGCCGGAATTGCTGGTGAACTTGCCCTGGGCGTTCAGGCGGAAGTAATAACCGGGAACAATGTCATCAAGGAAGTGAGTTCCGGCCATGTGGTTATAGACCACGTCCAGCAGAACTCCCAATCCAGCTTTATGAAGCTCGTTAATCAGCGTTCGAAGTTCCTTTACGCGTGCGTAGGGATTGGCAGGATCGAGCGAGAACCAGCCCTCGGGTGTAAAATAGTTATGAGGATCATAACCCCAGTTGTAGTTGTTGTCGCCGGTAGTTCCGGTGGCTTCATAAGCCTGATTCATTTCATCAGTGAAGTAGAAGTTGACTACAGGCAAAAGCTGTACGTGGGTAACGCCAAGGCTCTTGATATAGGGGATTTTTTCGATGAAGGCGGCATAGGTACCGGGGCGGCCGCGAACAGCTGCATCCGGGCTGATGGTAAGGTCGCGTACCGACACTTCATAGATAATTGCATCTTCACGCTGAACAAGGTTTACAAAGGGAGCATTCATGCCGCCGTCGGGCATTGACCGGGGATCGGCCATGTCGACAATAGCGCCGCGGCCGTGTCCGCCTTCATTGCGGTAGGCAGCCATCGAGCGGGCGTAGGGATCAAGGACCTCCAGAGTTCCCTTTGAGTTTGTTACCGAGTAGGTATAGAACAATCCATTGGGATCAACAGTAGAGAAGGTTGCGCTCCAGATACCGGTTTTTGAATCCAGTGTCATGGGAACGGTATAATCTGCCGCGGTTGCGCGGTCGGTGCGGTAAATAAGCACCTTGGCCTCGGACGATGTGGGTGCCCACAGAGAGAAGGTGGCCGATTTGTTGGCGCGATTGTATACGGCACCAAGAACAGCAGCCTTTGCAGGTACTGATTTTTCGGCAAGTTCAACTGCAAGGCGGGTTGCATCGACCTGCTTGGGTCCTTCAAATACCGGGTTGTTCAGGATGAGTGCATCAGCAGGGTTAACCGGTTCGGCAAGATCGATGGTTACACGGCGTGTATAATTGAAAGCGAGGTTGTCGGGGCTTTCGGTATTGAACACCTTTTTGATACCGTACTGTTTACCGGCGCGGGTGGTCAACGAGAAGCCGGAATCTCCGCCATCGGTGTCAAGACCATAGCGTCCGGAAAGAAGAATCTGAACGCGGGTGGGAGTTTCAAGCACGGCTGTCATTGCCTTGGGCTTGTATTCGCTTGCGGCATAGGTGTTTTTGTCGCCGGAGAAGATAACAACAACGTTGGACACATTGGAGTCCCAGATGCGGTCGTCATCACCGTCCTTGGTCCAGCCGCTTTTCATGCGGGCAATCATGCCGAACTGGCCGTCGGTTCCGATCGGGCGGATACCGCCCAGATTTGAACCGTCTTTTTTATAGCGCATATAGCCGATTCCGTCTTCAACGGTCCATTCCTGGGTTTTTGGCCAGGCAGCGCCGCCGTCGCCTCCGGGGATGGCCCAGAGCCACAGAGCCCAGGCGGCGTAGTTTTTGTCGGGGCGTACATAATAGATAACTATTTCGTCATCAGAAGGTGCGAGTTTTTCGTTAAGGGCGATAACAGCCGGAAGCCCTGCGGGCGCGGCGTTCTCGAAAGTACGCGGGGCGCCGGAAGCAAGACCGGCAACCGGTGCTGCGGCAGACCCCGAGTCTGTCTGGCAGCCCGCTGCAAGCAGCAGCGAAACGGCCGCCAAAGCGGTCAATACGTTGCGTATCAATTTCACAATAGAACCTCCATTCCATAAAAGACAATAACATCCGGTTCAGGGCCAGAGGGCACCTAAACCGGTTTAGCGTTCATTATAAACCCGGTTGTCGGGATTCCGCAAGCGAAGTATCCTTACCAGGGATAGAAATTCTCGGCCCGGTTTGTACCCAGAGAGATAACCCTGAAGGCTTTGGACGGCAGGGGCTCAAGCTGCACAGCGTTATCTGACAGGCGCACAGTACCGGGACCAATAACCAGTGATGCGTTGTTCGCGGTGACCGGCAGTTCGATACTGAGCGCTCCGCTTTCTGACGTGCCAAGGTTTGCAACACAGAGAATTGTGCTGTTTTCGTGGGTCATAAGCCAGGAGACAACATCATTTGCACCTGTTATAGCAGGAAGTTTTGTATAGCTGCCGCGCCGCAGGGCCGAGTGAGCAGAACGTGCCCTCAGCAAGGCACGGTGCAGATTGAGCAGTGACTGCGGATCCTTTTTCTGGAGGTCAACATCTTCCCACTGCAGGGGATAGCGCAGGCGGATATCACCGGTTGCGCCGGGCTGGTCACGCTGGCCAATCTCGTTGGCATAGTACACAAAGGGTACTGCCGGCTGCAGCAGGGAAAGGGCGGTTGCCAGTTTGAGGTCCTGCGGGTTAGTCAGGTTTGTGGCCGGACGGTTTGCAAGGTTGTCATGATTGCTCAGGAACACGCCCCATTTGCCGGGTTCATTCCGCCAGTTAAACAGCATCTGGCTGCGCATGCGGGTTGCACCGCTGACCTGGCTGGAAAAATCAAAGTCGAAGAGCATGTTGAATACCGGTTTTTCTTCCGTTCCGAAATAACTTTCCAGAAGCGGGCGGTTGCCGCCGATCCAGGCCTCTCCAACCATAAATTTGGGATAGCCGTGTTCTGCGTATGCATCAATAACCTCGGTACGAAGTTCATTGAACCAGTCAAAGGTACCCGGACGGTCAGCCTGGCCGCCGGGCCCCGCATCTTCCCACAGGTAGCGGACTGCATCAACGCGCACACCGTCAAAACCGCGGTTAAGCCAGTAGCGGACCACGTTCTTCATTTCTTCGCGCACTTCGTGGTTGCGGAAGTTTAAGTCAGGCATACCGGACCAGAAGGCGCCGTAGTACTGCATCTGGCGGGGGTGATCAAGGTGCCAGGTATTGGTTCCGCCCATTGGATTCCAGGGCAGTTTTTCAAAGCTCCACAAATACCAGGTGTCCTTGTTATCACGGCGTTCGGCCGAATTGATAAACCAGGGATGGCGGTTTGAGGTATGATTGGGCACATAATCAAAGATCACCTTTATTCCGCGGCGGTGGGCTTCACGTAAAAGGGTATCAAGGTGCTCGCTGTTTCCGAAGTAATCGTTTACATCGTAGTAATTAACAGTATCATAGCCGTGCATGTTGTAACCGGGTGCTGTTCCCTTGCCTGCAGCATCAAAAATGGGCGACAGCCAGATGGCATCACAGCCAAGGTCGTTTTTTATGTAGTCGAGTTTGGCGGTGATTCCCCGAAAGTCCCCTACACCGTCGCCGTCATAATCATAGAAGGATTTTACCCATACATGATAAAAGCTTGCGTCCGCCCACCAGTCGTCGGCAAGGCCGGCGAGCTGGTTTTTGAAGTTATCCGGGTGCACATCCTCATGGCGGGGGCTGCGGTAGTTTTCGTCGCCCGTCCACTCAAACAAATGCGCATTCGGATCGCGCGCAGCGCGCTTGCCGGGAGCAGCGCCTTCGGCAGAGCCGGATGTACAGGAAACAACCAAGGCTGCAGCAAAGGTTAGCAGCATCAGAAGTGTCAGTTTCTGTTTCATTCATTTTCCTCCAGAAAAAATCGTAAAAAAAAAGAGGAAGTACTGTTCAGGTACTTCCTCTTAAATGAAGAACGCTCTTGCTCAGTGTTCTTTCTATGCAAACCCCGTCCCGGGGGAAATGCCGTATCAGAAGCAGGCCGGAAGGTACAAAAACCGTTCTCACAAGGAAACCGGTTTCTTTACATCCCGAAAGAAACCCCGGAGCCCGAAGACCCCGGGGGAAGTCAAAAAACTTATTTCAGGACAGCTTTACTAGTAGAGGCATCAACCTCAATTACATAGGTACCACTGTCATAGGGATTGGTAACGTTTGGATCTAAACCAGCAACTACCTTATCAACCCAGTGAACAGCTATTACCTGAACACCAAAATCAGCTGCTGTTACAATTGCGGGAGTGCCAAATGTAACTTCAAGTTCACCACCGGCGCAAACGGCCTGGTTCGGTGTTGCCTCATCCCATGTGTTACCGGGCATCCAGCCTTCGTGAACATACAGGGTTTTTCCGTTATAGGAAGCAGGAATATTTATCACCTTTACACCGGTAATAAATACTTGTGTTCCATTATGTAAGGCGTCATCGCAAGCAGTAAAGCTAAGCGCCACAGCGAGAACCGCCAAGATAAACAGAATCTTTTTCATTTCGTTTCTCCTCTATGCTCAGAAGTCAAAGATCATGCCAAGGCGGAACATTGCCCGTCCAGCGTAATCATCAATACCCTTATCCGGGCGATAATCACTCCACTTAAGAGCATCCTTGTTGTCATCATACGGATCCATATTGTACACAAAGGCTCCGTAGAACATACCATTCTTCATAGATGCTACCTTGTAGTTTGCACCAAGGAAGAATGCCAGGGATTCATTGGCATCTTCAACAAAAGTGCTTGCATCAGAGTCAACAGCACGCAGCCCCAATCCAGCCTGAACGCCTACGCCGGGCTTGGTCTGAGCAGTCGCAATGATGGTGTGCAGCATTTTTGTCTTGTAAGCATTCTGAAGACCATAGCTCACATCGAAGGAAGGGATAACATCTGATACGTCTGACATTCCGAATTTAAGGCCAAACTCATTGAAGTAGAAAGACTCATCAGCGTCCTCAACAAGATCAAACGCAAGTTTTGCATAAGAATCAACAGTCATGTTCATTCCTACCAGTTTTGCAAGATCAATGTTAACGTAGGGTTTCATGTCGAGATAGAATGACACCTCTGTATCCCACTCATAGGTACTTCCCAGCTTGTTATCAACACCAATCTTCACACCATCGATAGGAGCGACCCAAGGATTGATTTTAGCAAAAGCTTGACCTTTATTATCCTCGAGAGCATCGTCTCCGCCGTCTTTCCCATAAATGAGATCTGCGTGGGGCTGGAAATAACCGTATTCTGTTGCAACACCGAACATATCACTGCTGTAGACAACATTTACCTGGTAGGCAAGTGCATCTTCAACCTTGGCGCCCTCAGTACCTTCGTCCAAATCACCAATGGCTAAAGGAACGCTAACCTGCGCGCGAACGTCAAGATCTGCAACAAGAGCCTTAGCACCAATGATAACATTGGAATACCCAGCATCAAAGTACTCAGATGCAGCATCCTGATTGTCAGCAGTAGAGATCGAATCCCATTGCACTTCAAAAGTGTATGTTTCGTCATAGGTAGCAGCTACCCAAGAGCGAATACCCATTGCATTAAAGGTCTTGTTGGGAACAATCGCAGCATCCAGCTTGATATCCCCAAAGCTCTGCAGTGCAGAACCATTAGAAATCATCAGGTAGCCTTTATCAGCATCAAGCTCACCCACAGTCTGCCAAATAATAGTGGAGCGTGTGGAAGGCTTTGCCCAGTGATAAGCAGTCTCAAGGTTTACATAAGAGGTCTGAAGACCTACCTTGAAGTGACCAAGCTTGGGATCTCCCCCATTAAGATAATTGAAGGGATTGAAAAGCAAACCAGTAAAAAACTCATTTGTTCCCTTATCCTCAGCGGTTGTAACTTCACCAGTGGGATCCATGCCATACAGTTCTTTAGTGCCACTAAATGCTTTAATCTCGATAAAAGCAGGCACATTATTCCACAGATTTCCTGCAAGTTTGAGGTTAGAATCTGCCAGGAACTTAACACTATTAAGTTCAAAGCCCTTCTTGGTCAAATCTGCATATTCACGGGTAAGGAACTCAGACATAAGAGCAAAACGGGTATAAGTCATCGCCTTCAATCCGCCACTGGAAGCCAGAAGGGCCTCGAGAGCAGAAGAATCGCCAGAAGCCTTGGCAGCTTCGACGGCAACAAGCTTGGCTACCTCGATCAGACCATTGAATCCGCCGAATCCATCGTCAACTTCGGCCGGAGCCTTGAAGTCGCGGGTCCAACCGTTCAGGTCGTTCACCAGGAACTTGTACTTGTGCTCGGTGTTCATGGGCCATACAGTCTTGTACTCCCATCCGCCTTCAACCTTGGTCATGGGCTGAGCGCCGCCGGCCCAGTCAGTCCATGAACCTGCAACCCACACCTCAGTAGCGCGGGGATTGCCGTAGAAGATGGTTACTTCAACGTTGCCATCTCCAAGATCCTTGACAAATACTTCTGCGAACACAACTGTTCCGAGTACCAGCAAGGCTGTGATGAATGCAAGAAGCTTCTTCATCCTATATCCTCCTATACTTTTAAACCGGTTTAATAAACCGATTTCGGATCATATTAACCCCAGTATCCTAATTTTGTAAAGGAAAATTTTTATGTTTTTTCATGTAACTTTCATCACTTATCCGGATTACGCATTTCAAAAAACACCAACAACTGACATTCTCTGACATTTCGTACAGTTTTCTAGCATTTTAGGACATTTTATTTTTACGGGTAATTTTTTGTCATTACGACATTATAAATGGAAAGTGTCGATAAAAAAATATTTCTTGTGCTTCTTTCTGCGTGTGCTACCATAGGGACTATCTTATTTCCAATACGGAGGATCTGTATGAAAAAGTTTCGAGCAATTCTGACTATTGCAGCCGCGAGCATCATCTTTGGCTGTGCTAACCCGTCCGGCGGCAATGCTCCGACCACTCTGGCAAAACCGCCTGGAGGAGGCAAGGCGGAGCCATCCCACACTCAGGTTGAACTGAGGGCAGCAAACCTGATTTTGCAGGGAAAGACGATCGAAAACCGGATTAAAGCTGACTACTCGGCAATAATTTCACTCTTTGGCGAAGATGTTTTTATGCCTTTGGTAAAAGCAAATCTTGCCATGATGACTGGTGAACGGGAAATTGATTATACCAAGCCCTTGCCTGCTATTTTTCTCCAACAACTTTCTCCGGGAGCATTAATTTGCAGTGCAACACATGAAATTCTCACACCGGTCAACTGGGAAACAGTAACGCAAAGAATGACAGAAATGGAGGAAAAATTGTAATTTCAAAGCAAGCAATGGATGAGGCAATAATTAAAATTCCCGATTATAAATTACCTGCATCAACATTGTTTACCGATCAACATCTTGCAGAAGTAATTGCCGGCGTGGAAAAACCAGCACGTGATAAATTCAGGGCTACACAAAGTCTGGTGGGGACACCAAGCACCTTCGAACAGGTTTCAACTGTAGCTGCTGCAATATCACCATTTATGGGAATCTACGGGACAATGTTAAATAGTACAGTAGGAATAGCAGGAATTTTCTTCAACGGCCCTTCCGAAAGCGAACGGCTGCTGAAAGCAATGAACAAGCAATTCGATGAAGTATATCGAAGGCTGGATGCCATCGAGGCCCAGTTAAAAGCTCTTGATGCTAAACTGGATCAGATAAGCGCAGAGTTCATCAATCGGGACTATGAAACGCTTGTTGAATTAATTACAGGCAGACAGACGTCATTGTCAAATCTCATCACCAATCCGCACACTGATCCCATAGCGCTTACCATAGCTGCCACAAACACCTATACAGATCTGCTTGGATATTTTAAAAGTCTAACCACAATGGCTATGGGTAAACAAACAGCATATTTTTCCGCGCTTAAACATCACACAACACCTGCACACAGCCAGTATAACGAATACCTTAAACTGTTAAACCCTATAAAGATAAGTATAACCGGTAACATTACAGTTAATGGCGTTGGTCGCTTTGGCTCTGCATCAACCAGTGTGCTGCACACGTATACCGATACTGATACATTAACTTTCACCAATCCCAACTCACTGATGCCAACTGACAAGGCTGCATTGGATCTACTTTGTGCAACACTACCGTTCGGATTCCAGATCAACCGATTTATGACAAACACCGCCGAGGGACTGGATCAACTAAACAGTGATGTAGCAAACGACTATGACAAAGATATCATCAAAAAGCTGCGCGATGCACTTCAAGCCAATACGCTAGAGGCGGTTAATCTGTATTACAAAAATATCAACGACACTTACCCACTGCCATATGAGCACAGGGATAGATATACAGGACTTCCCAGTTTTTTTGCACTGCCTAATAAGGACATAATTGTTTCAGGCTATACTGACAGCACAGGGTCTTATGTAAAAATGCAATACACACCTGTTGAAAAGGTCATGATCAACGGCAGAACCTTTTATCGAAATGGTAGTATGAAATCCATCTCGTCTGGTAAAACATACTCCTCTACCCTGACCAATACGCAATCAATTACCTCACAATATGGCATTGCACTTACAGACTCTCAGATGAGAATACCCATTCCAACCGACATCAATCTCGTACGCCACATTTATCCCGTACTACAGGCGGCAGAAATAACAAATAACAGTAAATCAATCGGAACATTTGTTCTGACCCCGCAAGATGAACGAATTTTTGAATATGCACGCGATTACATGCGGCTGGAATATAAATCTCAGGCAAGCGAATTACTTAACTATGCCGCAACATTGGCCGCCCTTGATATCATGAACAGAGCTTACATTATCGATTAACGTATAGCAGACATTACTGTATATAGCCCTGTCTTTTCCCAAAGACAGGGCTGTTTTTGCAAAACCGCAAGCATAAAAAAATCACCTTGACGCCCTATCATTGATGCCGTATCATCGACCCTTATGAAAACAACTCATGCAAAACCGACCGCACGCTGGATACCCGCAGCTGTGCTTGTTATCCTTATTGTCGTTGTGCCCCTTGCGGTTCTGGCCCTGACCGAAGGAGTACTGCGCCTTGCAGCCTACGGCGTACCGGCAACACCGTTTATTGACACAACAGAAGCTGGCTACCTGACCGAAAACCCCGCATGGCCGGCCCTTTTCCATGCTGACACCCCCCGGAAAACCCGCCAGGCCGGTGGCCTTGCCAGTGCCTGGATCGCCAAAATAAAACCCCGCGACACCTGGCGCATCGTTGTACTGGGAGGTTCCACAGCCCAGGGATTCCCTTACATGGAACAACATTCCTTTGCAAATATCGCCGGAACACTGATGGACACATCACACCCCCGTGCAAGCATAGAAGTAATTAACCTGGCGGCTTCGGCCATGAGCAGCTACTACGTACGCGAAACCGCCCGCCATATATGGAAACTACAACCCGACGCAGTCGTCGTCTACACAGGACACAACGAGTATTATGGAACAATAAGCGAATCAAGCGGCCGCGGACACGCAAACAAACTCACCTATATTGCCCTGAAACGATTCAGGGTATTCCAGTGGCTCTTCAGCCTGTTTGCCCCTGCCGTAGACCCTGACGCAACACTGATGAGCGAACGCCTTGCCGGAGGAACATTCCCCCCTGAAGAAACACGCGATCAGCGCGTCGCCGACCGCCTTGTTGACAACCTGGAAGCCGTACGCCGCCTGGCAGCCAAAAACGGGGTCCCGCTGGTAGTTCTTGAACCGGTTTCCAACATTCTGTCCATGCCCCCCTTTGCAGGAGCATATGAAACAGAACTTGCCGAACTGATAGAAGCAGGCAATCAAACACTCTTTTTGGGCAACGGTGACATCCTTGCATGGATTGCCGCTGTCCATGCAGACCACCGAGCCCCCAAAAACGCCCAAATCCTGTATCTGAGTGCCGTTGCCGCCGCTGCGGCCGGTGAAACCCGACACACAGCCTTTACACAAGCAAAGGATGCAGACGCCCTGCCCTTCAGGGCTCGAACCGCAAGCGTACAAGCCCTGCGTACCTGGGCAGAATCCCACCCCGAGAGTGTTCACTACATACCCCTTACACAGGAACTCTTTGCTTACGGAGCAGAACAGAGCTTTGGCGACCTCTATTTTATTGATCACCTGCACTTTAACTTCAGGGGAAACATGATTGTTGCCCGCATACTGGCAGATACCCTTGCAGATATAAGCAAGGCCTCTCTGGGTCTGATACCGGACCAGTGGCCGTCTGCAGAAGAATTCAGACCCGGCCTGCGCTTTCACCCCGCGCTTGACGCGTATGCCATGATTACCATGGCAACGCTTATGTCACAGCCTCCATACAGCACCATGAAGGTCCCCTTCCCCGCAGCAGGCTTGCACGCAGCCATCAGGGCAAATACAAGCCTGCAAAACCCTGACCTGGGCCCCCTGTTAACCGCTCAACCTGAAAAAACCGTACCCATTGTGATCGAATATCTTGCCGGTCAGCAAAATTTGAGTGAACTGGGCTCATTCCTCGAGGCCGTAGCCTTTGTAAACCCCGGGGATCCGGTAAGCCAGCTGCAGATGGCTGTCTTTCTTGATAAAACCGGAATTGCCCCCGAGCAATCCCTTGTATATTACATGAAGGCATGGCTTCTTTCCGGACGGGCTCCTGAAATCCGCTCTGCAGCCGGGGATCTTGCCGATCGGCACGGGCTTGCCGCCACCTTGCAGGCACTGGAAACGGAATTGACCGCCCGGGGAGACCGCCGATGAGCAAATCCCGCGTCATATCGGAACTGATAGCCTATCTTGCCCAGCACAAGAAGCTCTTTTTACTGCCGCTATTGGTGCTGTTGGCCCTGGTAGGGCTTGTCGCCCTGCTGGCACAGTCGCAGGCACTGGCTACCGCTATATACACCCTTTTTTAGGAACGGGCGATGGCGCGCATACTGGGCATTTCCGCTTTTTATCATGACAGCGCCGCAGCCCTTGTTATAGACGGCCGGGTAGTTGCAGCCGCGCAGGAGGAACGCTTTACCCGCCGCAAGGCGGATGAAGCCTTTCCCCGCGAGGCTGCGGCCTGGTGTCTTGAAGAAGGAGGGCTTACGGTACAAGACCTGGACGCGGTAGTGTTCTACGACAAACCGGTAGTGACCTTCGAGCGTCTTCTTTCCAGTTATCTGCATAGAGCGCCGTGCGGCTTCAGGTCGTTTTACACAGCCATACCCCTGTGGCTTAAAAGCAAGCTGTGGATGGAGGATGCAATCCGCACAGAGCTCAACTTTTCCGGCGAGCTGCTGTTCTCCCGCCACCATGTAAGCCATGCTGCAAGCGCCTTTTACCCGTCACCCTTTGAACGGGCTGCTATTGTAACCCTGGACGGGGTTGGTGAATGGGATACCACAGCCATTGGAACAGGCAGCGGAACATCTTTAGTATTGAAGGAAAGTGTCAAATTTCCTCATTCACTGGGCCTTTTGTACTCGGCCTTTACCCTGTACTGCGGCTTCCGCGTTAACTCGGGCGAATACAAGCTGATGGGCCTTGCCCCCTACGGAAATCCCCGCTTTGTCAAGCTGATCAAGGAACATCTCATTTCCATAGATGAAGACGGTTCCTACCGGTTGAATCAGTGTTATTTTAACTATGTTTCGGGCCTGCGCATGATAAACCGCCGCTTTGAACACCTGTTTGGACAGCCGGCCCTGAGCCAGGGCGCGGTCCCCACCCCCTTTTACATGGATATTGCTGCCAGTATACAGGTAGTGCTGGAAGAAGCTGTTCTGGCAATTGCCCGCCGCGCCCGCCGCCTGACCGGAGAGCGCGCCCTTGTACTGGCAGGAGGCGTAGCCCTTAACAGCGTTGCCAACCACCGCATACTTGAAGAAGCAGGATTTGACGAGATATGGATACAACCGGCCGCAGGGGATGCAGGAGGAGCCGTGGGAGCAGCCCTGTATGCAGGGTGCGCCCTGTTCGGCGACAGCAGGCCCCACCTTGCAACCAACCAGGCGGACGGTATGAACGGAGCCTACCTTGGCCCCTGCTGGAGCGATGACCAGGCGGCGGAGATGCTTACTGCTTGCGGAGCTGTCTTTGAGCGGCTTGAAGACCAGGCCCTGTATACGACAGCCGCAAAAGACCTTGCGGCCGGAGCTGTGGTGGGCTGGTTTCAGGGACGGATGGAATTCGGACCGCGCGCCTTAGGAAACCGTTCGATACTGGGCGATCCGCGCAGCCCGGCGATGCAGCGCACCATGAACCTGAAAATTAAATACCGTGAAGGGTTCCGGCCCTTTGCTCCGGCAGTTCTTGCCGAAAAGAGTACAGAATGGTTTGACCTTGAGTGTCATTCGCCCTATATGCTTCTGGTATGCCCGGTACGGGAAGACAAACGCTGCCCCAAACCGGAAAACGAGCCCAGCGGACTTGAACGGCTGGCTGTTCAGCGCTCCGGTATTCCGGCTGTTACCCATGTGGACTACAGTGCGCGCATCCAGACCGTTCACCGGGAAACAAATCCGCGCTTCCACGCCCTCCTTGAAGCCTTTGAAACAGAGACAGGCTGTCCGGTTTTAATCAACACGAGCTTTAATGTGCGCGGCGAGCCGATTGTCTGTTCGCCGGTGGATGCCTGGCGCTGCTTTTTAGGCACAGAGATGGACTGTCTGGCTGTGGGCAACCTGTATCTGCGCAAAAAAGACCAGGCCATTACCCGCGACAGCAGATCACAGGAAGCCCTTGCCGAGTGGAGAAAAACCCATGTCGTCGACTAAGACACCGCATTCTGCACAGTATATTGAACGCCGGTTTGCGCTAACCCTGTGCCTGGGCATGAGTATTGCAACCGGCCTTTCATGGTGGCGCGGC
>CAZXJV010000027.1:0-29544 GCA_964641135.1 uncultured Treponema sp.
CATTTTGACGGACTGTGGCTTGTGCAGTAAAGGTGTACTGCAGGGTGCTTGTAAACCTTGTGGTTCACAGGACCCTGCAAGATATTGGTTTTCTCGGATTGTCCCGATAATATATTACCGGTGCCAGTTTTCAACTCTCAGGTCTTTGATCCTTTTAAACTCTTTTTCGTTGTTGGTAATTAGTGTGGCTTCATGGAACTTGGTGATGGCTGCTATGAGCAGATCGTTAGGTCCTATGGGTTGCCCCATTTTTTCCAATTCACTGCGGATTTCGGCATAAGTGTAGGTGAGAGAGTTTTCAAAGGGAATAATCTCAAAGGGTTCCAGAAAATGCTCAACTTTCTCTACTATTTTGTACATTGACTGACTCTTGTATGCACCCAGGATTAGTTCTGCCTTGACGATGACAGGGATGCCTATTCGGGAAGGTGGTGTAGAAAGTATTTTTTCCTTGATTGACTCAGATTTTCCGTTGAGAAAATAAATACAGGTGTTGGTGTCAAGGAAAAACATCAAAGGGACTCTCTGGGTGAGTCTTGAGCATGGTCGGGTTGCGGGGGGCGCGTCAGTTCTTCGGTTGTGAGGCTGCCGAAGAGTTCTTCATAGCCCGGTGGATAGACAGGTTCAATCTTTGCCTTTATTTGTAGAGCTACCCATTTCGACAGGGAGAGATTGCTCCGTTTAGCCGCGGTTTCTACTTTGTGCAGGGTATCTTCATCAATGTACAATGATATTTGAGGCATTCGTACCCCCCTTATTTCAAGTATACTCTGTATGCAGAATAAATCAAGTATACGTGCAAGTATACTTGATTTATTATTTTTTCTTTTTGTCGTTTTACTATGTATTGACGGCGCCTTAAAAAAAGAAATTTTGACTTTTATGTAATTCTTCATAATATTAAGAATAACTCTTATTATATTTAGTAAGATATTTCTGTTTAATTATAAAGAAGGAGTGTGCCATGAGTAACTTGACGTATCAAAAGATTGAACTGGTAGGTTCATCAAAGACCAGTATTGAGGATGCTGTACAGAATGCATTGGATACAGTTGCCAGGCAGCATGACGATCTGCGCTGGTTTGAAGTGGTTGAAACCCGCGGGTATATTGAAAACGGGAAGGTAGCGTACTGGCAGGTTACGGTAAAGGTTGGCTGCACCAACAGGGAATAAGAAACTGACAGGCTGCTGATACGCAGAAATTTAGACAGCAGCTTGTCAGGCTGCTTGCCGTGTGACCTCATTTGACACATAAGCGGTGTAATCTTCGTACATGGAGATTACACCATGCTTTTTGAAGGTTCGACCCTGTTCGTGTCAGATGACTGCACCGATATACAGGCCTTTTTTTCCGGATCCAATCAGATAGAAGTAGATACTATTCTATCTTCGATTACAGCATTCCAGGTAAGCAAACAACACCCTGTGTATACCTCTGTTGAAGGTGTCCTTTTTTCCGGAGATAAAACCTGCCTGGTTTCTTTTCCGGATCAAAAAGCAGGGTGCTATACCATTCCCGATTCAGTCACAACGATTGCAGATTCCGCCTTTGACTATTGTGAAAACCTTGAAAAAGTACTGTTCGGTTCTTCGGTCCTGACAATAGGTAAACTGGCCTTTTATCATTGTACAGGCCTCTCGGGAATACAGCTTTCTTCTACATTACAAGTAATTAAAGATGCGGCATTTGCTTATTGCACACGTCTTGTGTCTATTGCTCTTCCACACACTGTTTCAGAAATTGGTTCTTCAGTCTTTTATGAGTGCAGCAGTCTTGAATGCATTGAGGTCCGAAATCCGGAACAATCGGCCAGATACATTTCATTAGATGGTATGCTTTGCGATAAAACCGCACATTCCTTGATTCGTGTTCCCCAGAATAAAAAGGGAGAAATACGTGTTCCCGAAGTAATACACAGGATCGAATCAAACGCCCTGTTTAATTGCCGCAGTATTACAAAAGTACATATTCATAAATCTGTCTTATATATACCCGGAGATGCCTTCAGTATGTGCACAGGCTTGAAACAGATCCTGGTTGATCCTGATAACAGCGCATACTGTGATGTTGACGGTATTTTGTATGACAAACATATAACCCGGCTTGTCGTCTTTCCAGCCGAACGGGATAGGCTGTTTACTGTTCCCGATTCCCTGCGCGAGTTCGGAGATTATTGCTTTTACAGCATAATAAATTACAAGAAAACTCTGACGATCAAGAACCCAAATGCAATCTCCATCCTCCACGGTTTTTCGGTTTTTAACCCGCAGACAAACAGCGACAGCTGAAGCCTGTACGGAGAGCTACTCTTTTCCCTTGTGTGATTTGCGGACAGGGCTTACACTGTACTCATGGCTCCGGCGACAGCGCCGGGGGTGAGCATCCGGGCTGGACATCCTTACAATCAGGAGGGTCTATGGCTGGGATAAAATCGGGAGGCGGCAAGTCTCTTCAGAAAATCATTGATCGGCACCAGGCGCATCCGGGTGCTATGTTGGGAATTCTTGAGGACGTGCAGGCTTCAGATCCGCACCGTTATCTACGCGATGAAGCGCTGCGGGCAGTGGCAGACGCAACCGGAACGCCCTTGTCATCAGTGTATTCGACCGCAACCTTCTATTCATATTTTAATCTTAAACCCCAGGGCGACCATGTCATAGTTGTCTGTCGCGGAACCGCCTGTCACACAAGGGGTTCTCTCGGCCTTCTTGAGGAAGCCGCAGCCATGCTCGGATTCGAGGACTTTCAGGAGGGAGATGATGACTCCTTCACTACCGAAGACGCGCGCTTCACAATCAGAACGGTTGCGTGCTTCGGTCAGTGCGCTTTGGCGCCGGTCATCGCTATTGACGGTAAAATCTACTCCCGGATGAGCGCGAACTCTCTTGCCAGGGTCATCGGTTCTCTGCAAAAGGCGGGAAAAAAATGAAAAACGGACATAGTACAGATATCGATCAAATGCGCAAAAAACACTCAAAGGCCATTATACAAAACCGTCCCTGGGTTTCAGTGGGAATGGGAACCTGCGGAATCGGAAATGGGGCTCAGGAGCTTTTTGACGCGCTTGCCGCCCAGGGTGCCCGCGTTAGACGTGTCGGCTGTTTCGGTTTTTGCGCAGCCGAGCCTGTGGCCATGCTGTACTATCCCGGGAAACCGCTCCTTCTGTTCCAGGAGCTGACCGCAAAGGATGCGCCCCGCCTTGCCAAAGCGTTAGGATCGGAAGCCGATTTCGACAAGGCAGCCAGAAAGGCGACAGCAAAGATTGAGGCATGGGATTTTCACACAGCACGAATTGAATTCGGAAGTGCCTATCCCGCTTTGAAGCACTGGAACGAACTGGATTTTTTCCGCGGACAGCAAAAGGTAGTTTTGCGTGATTCCGGTTTGATCGACCCTGAAAGTATCGAAGAGTATATATCGGTAGGCGGTTACTCAGCCCTTGCTCGTGCGCTGGGTTCTACTCCGGAAAAGGTAATTGCGGAGGTTTCCCTTTCCGGTCTTCGCGGAAGGGGCGGGGCCGGTTATCCCGCTGCAAGAAAATGGGAGATGATGCGGCGCGCCGAAGCGGAACAGAAATTCGTTATCTGCAATGCTGACGAGGGCGATCCCGGTGCCTATATGAACCGGAACGAGGTGGAAAGCGACCCGCACGCGCTTGTTGAGGGAATGATAATCGGCGGTTACGCGATGGGAGCCACTTCCGGCTTTATCTATATGCGGGCCGAGTATCCTCTTGCTGTCGAGCGTCTGCGAAAGGCTATTGACTCAGCCCGTGCTACAGGGCTTCTGGGAAAAAATATTCTCGGAACCGGTTTTGATTTTGATCTGGAAATAGTCAAAGGCGCGGGGGCCTTTGTCTGCGGAGAGGAGACCGCTCTTATTGCAAGCGCAGAAGGCAAGGCCGGCCGCCCCCTTCCTCGTCCTCCGTTCCCGGCTCAGTCCGGTTATCTCGGCGCGCCGACCAACATCAACAATGTTGAAACCTGGTGCAACATACCTCTTATAATCAACCGCGGCGGTGAATGGTTTTCAAAGATCGGTATACCTTCCAGCACCGGCACAAAGGTCTTTTCTCTTGTGGGCAAAGTACGGAATACCGGCCTGGTTGAGCTTCCGCTTGGAACGAGTCTGGAAGCAATGGTGTACGGAATGGGCGGCGGTGCAGGAGCGAACAAGTCCATACTCGCGCTTCAGTCCGGCGGTCCTTCGGGAGGATGTATTCCTGCGAAGCTCTTCGGAACGAAAATTGATTACGAATCTCTCGCCGCTCTGGGAGCCATAATGGGCTCGGGCGGTATGGTTGCTCTCGACAGGGACAACTGCATGGTGGATGTTGCGCGGTATTTTATTGGTTTTACTGCATCTGAGTCCTGCGGAAAGTGCGTTTCCTGTCGTGAGGGCTTGTCGCAGATGCAGCGCATTCTTGAGCGGATTTGCCGGGGAGTGGCCTCAATGGATGAGCTAAGCGAGCTTGAGCGGCTCGCGCTCTTTGTCCGGGACTCTTCGCTGTGCGGGCTCGGGCAAACTGCTTCAAATCCGGTACTCACAACATTGAAATATTTCAGGGAGGATTACGAGCGCCACATACGCAACAAGCGCTGCGATTCAGGTTCCTGTGAGTCGCTTTTCCTTGCCCTTTGTGAAAACTCCTGCCCGCTTCACATGAATATTCCGGGTTATCTTGCTTTAATGAATGAGGGTCGAATTGAACAGGCCTTCGAACTGACTCTCCGGGATAATCCGCTTCCCGGAACCCTTGGGCGTATTTGCCACTTTCACTGCCAGATGCGCTGCCGCCGCGAACAGATCGACGAGACCGTTCATCAGGGAGAGATTCACCGCTACCTTGCCGACTCCATCTACAAGATGGGTCGAGAGAAGGCGGTGTGGGCGACGCTGGTCAAGGAAAAGTTCAAGCCGAGCGGCAAGCGTGTTGCCATTATCGGCGCAGGCCCGGCTGGCCTTTCGGCCGCTTTTTATCTTTCGCGTCTCGGTCACGAGGTCACCGTATATGACGCACACAATAAGGCCGGAGGGATTCTCCGCTATGGCATTCCGGCCTACCGCCTCCCGAAGGAAGTGCTTGATAAGGAACTTGAACTCTGGAAGCGTCTTGGAGTGAATTTCGTTTTTAACAAACGAGTGGGAAAAGACCTGAGTTTAAAAGATGTCCGCAAGGACTGCGACGCCCTTCTCATTTGCGTGGGTGCAGAAGGAGATAAAACCCTGGGGCTGCCCGGTGAGAATCTTCCCGGAGTGCATTCGGGGTATGCCTGGCTCGATGCCTTCGGTGCCGGTACCGCTCCTGCACTGGGCAAGCGCGTTCTGGTAATCGGCGGCGGCAATGTTGCGATAGACGCTGCGCGCACTCTTATCCGTTTGGGCCGCGAAGTGACCGTTGTATACCGCCGCACTCTAGAAGACATGCCTGCCAACGCCCTTGAACTCAAGGGCGCGAAAGAGGAGGGCGTGCATTTTATGCCTATGCTGGGGCCAAAGGAAATTCTGGACAACGGCAAGGGCAGGGCGGGCAGTTTGCGCTGCGCCGTAATGCGCCCGGGTGCGATCGATTCAAGCGGACGCCCCCGGCCTGAGGCTAGCGGCGAGCTGCTCGACATTCCGTGCGATGACATCATAGTCGCCGTCGGCGAACGGGTTGAAAGCGCTGATCTTCTCGGGGGCAAGAAGACTCCCGATGCGAAGGCGCTGGATGTTTCATGCACGCCGGACGGACGAATCGAGGTGGATTCGTTCACCTTGAGGTCGGGATCGAAAGGGATATGGGCATGCGGCGATGCCGTTACAGGACCCGCGACAGCGGCCGAGGCGATGGGACTTGCCAAGCAGGCTGCCCGCGAAATTGACCGCTACCTCACCGGTATGGAGCGCTTTCATCAGCTATTCAAGGATTTTGATTATTCGAAGGAGGGGCCTGCTGCTGCCGCGCCTTCAAAACGGATACAGGGGAAATACCTGCCGCCTTCAGAGCGGATCGGGAATTTCATTGAGGTTTCCTGCGGATATTCAGCTGATCAGGCTTCGGCTGAAGCTTCCCGCTGTCTGCGCTGCGATCTGCGGCGCAATGCCCGTTCGCCCTGGCGTTAGGAGTTTATTATGGACGCAAAAAAAATTGAACTGAGCATTGACGGCCGGAATGTTTCAGCTTTTGATGGGGCTACCATACTCGAAGCCTGCGCGCTTGCAGGCGTGAAGGTGCCGAGCCTTTGTCGGCTTGAAGGTGTGTGTACCAACGCTTCCTGCGGCGTGTGCGTTGTCGAGGTTGAAGGGGCCCGCTCTCTTGTCCGCTCCTGTGTGCAAAAAGCGGCTGCGGGGATGGTTGTGCGTACATCGGGGTCTCGTGTAATGAACGCGCGGCGGGGAATTGTTGAACTTCTGTTGGCGAATCATCCGGCGGACTGTCTTTCCTGTATCCGCTCCGGCAGCTGCGAACTGCAGTCGCTCGCAGAGACACTTGGAGTTCGCCGCGCAGTGTATCCTTCAACACGGCAAATGATGCAAGCCGATGAAGGAGATGCAATTATCCGCGATAACGCAAAGTGTGTGCTCTGCGGACGCTGTGTCGCTGTGTGCCGTGATGTTCAGGGCGTCAGCGCCATCGACTTTGCAGGGCGCGGTGCAAAAACCCGTATCGTTCCTTATCTGGACAAGGCTCTCGATGATTCTGTATGCGTCTCCTGCGGTCAGTGTACTCTTGTGTGCCCGACCGGAGCTCTTGTCGAACGAGACCAGAGCGACGAAGTATTCGAGGCTCTTCAGGATCCTGAAAAAATTGTTATCGTACAGACCGCCCCGGCGATTCGCGCCAGTCTGGGCGAGGCGCTGGGCATGGAAAGCGGCAGCCTTGTAACCGGCAAAATGGCTGCAGCCCTCAGGCGTCTGGGCTTTGCGAAAGTCTTTGATACCCAGTTTACAGCTGATCTTACAATTATGGAGGAAGGCTCCGAACTTATTGAGCGGCTTTCGGGCGGTGTTCTTCCCATGATCTCCTCCTGTTCTCCAGGGTGGATCAATTTTATCGAAACCTTTTACCCGGACCTCCTGCCCCATCTTTCTACCTGCAAGTCGCCGCAGCAGATGTTCGGAGCTCTGGCGAAGTCATGGTGGGCACGTGAAAACAATGTAGATCCTTCACGGCTTGTTGTTGTTTCCATCATGCCTTGTACCGCAAAAAAGAAAGAGGCCTGCCGGCCCGAGATGCGTGATGCATGGCACTGGTGGAAAAAAGAAGAAGGCAAAAAATTCCCCGAATTCTTCGATGTCGACTTTGCTCTGACAACACGAGAGCTTGCCCGTATGGTAAGGCGGAGCGGGATTGATTTTGAAAAAATCCCGGAGGAAGGTTTTGATTCTCCGCTCGGTATTTCTACCGGTGCTGCGGTTATATTTGCAGCAACCGGAGGTGTGATGGAAGCAGCCGCACGCACCGCCTTCGAGCTGGTGAACGGTAAGCCCCTTCCCGGTCTTGAGGTCGCCGCGTTGCGCGGGCTTAGCGGAATCAAAACGGTCGAACTCCCGCTGGGGAAGGCGAAAGCCCGCTTTGCGGTAGCTCATACTCTTAAAAATGCCCGCATTCTGCTGGATGAAATTAAAAGCGGCAAAAGCCCGTATGCTTTTATCGAGATTATGTCCTGTCCGGGCGGCTGTGTCGGCGGAGGCGGTCAGCCCATTCTGCCCGATGACGGCAAGCGCCTTGCACGTCAAAGCGCCGTTTACACCGAAGACCGCAAACTTCCCGAGCGGCTCTCTCACAAAAACGAAGCGGTCAGCAAGCTGTATGCAGATTTTCTCGGAAAGCCCTTGAGCGAAGTCTCACATGAACTTTTGCATACACACTACAGTGCACGGAGAGTGTAGAACAAGGTTGCCGTTTGCACTGTGGTGCGCCTTCATCTGATTGGTGATCAGCAAAAAAAAACACACCTTGCGGTGTGTTTTTTTATGTCCCCGGAAGAAGACTTGAACTTCCATGCCCTTACGAGCACTAGTACCTGAAACTAGCGTGTCTACCAATTCCACCATCCGGGGATGCCTTCGTTTCCGAATGCAAGAGTCACTATAGCGAAAAGCCTTATTAGTGTCAATATCCATCAAAAACTGGCAGGCGATTGCCAACTATCGAGTTTGTCAGCGCTCTGCTAGACTGTGTAGCTCCGGCTTGTTGTACTGCCGCCTGAACCTGTCCAGTCCGTATGAAAGAAATCACCGCGAGGGCGGTCGGTGCGCTCGTAGGTGTGGGCGCCGAAATAGTCCCGTTGTGCCTGCAGCAGATTTGCCGGAAGACGCTCGCTGCGGAAACCGTCAAACCAGGAAAGGGCTGCCGCTAAAGCCGGAATCGGCAGGGCTGAGCCCATTGCTGCGGTTACTACCCGCCGCCATCCGGCTTCACAGGACTTCAGCTCGCCCGCAAAGTAGGGCGACAGGGCCAGGTTTGCAAGCTCGGGATCGGCAGTGTAGGCCTCGGCAATTTTATCCAGAAAGGCGGAGCGGATTATACAGCCGCCGCGCCAGATGCGGGCTATGGAAGCAAGATCAAGCTTCCAGCCCCGGCCGCGGGATGCCTCGCGCAGCAGATCAAAGCCCTGGGCATAGGACACTATCTTTGCGGCGTACACCGCATCGTGAAGATCGCGTATGAGAGCGGCCTCATCGCCGGGTGCGCTCCTGCCTGCCGGTGCTCCGTACAGGGCTGCAGCAGCCAGCCGCAGCTCCTTTGCCGCAGAAAGAGAGCGGGCAAAAACCGATTCCACAATCAGCGTCAGGGGAACCCCCTCGGTCAGGGCGGAGATTCCGGTCCATTTGCCGGTGCCCTTCTGCCCTGCAGTATCAAGAATGCGGTCTATTATGGGAGTGCCGTCGCTTTCACGGTACTTCAGGATATCCGCGGTGATGCTGATCAGATAGGAATCAAGCTTTCCCTTGTTCCATTCAGCGAAAACTGACTGCATCCGCTCGCAGGACAGACCCGCAAGCTCCTTCATGATCCAGTAGGCCTCGCTGACAATCTGCATATCGCCGTACTCTATGCCGTTATGCACCATTTTGACAAAGTGACCGGCACCATCCGGACCCATCCACTCACAGCAGGGACTGGCGTCGGGAGCCTTTGCTGCTATAGTTGTAAAAATTGGCTTTACAAAAGGCCAGGCTTCCGTTGAGCCCCCCGGCATTATGGAAGGACCGTTTAAAGCTCCTTCCTCGCCGCCTGAAACGCCGGAACCGATAAAGCGGAATCCTTTTTTTTCAAGCTCGGCAGTTCGCCTGACGCTGTCCTCCCAGTTGGAGTTGCCGCCGTCGATAATGATATCACCGGGTTCAAGATGCTCTGACAGCTGTCCAATTACCTGATCAACAGCGCTTCCTGCCTTGATCATCAGCATCACTGTTCGGGGAGGCCGTAAGGCAGCAGCGAGTTCCTGCATGGTTGCGCAGCGAATCAGCTTTTTACCCTCACCGCGGCCGGAAATAAAGCTGTCCAGCACCTCGGTGGAGCGGTTATGCACGGCAACGGTATAGCCGTTGCGTTCCATGTTCAGTACCAGGTTTTCGCCCATAACAGCGAGTCCGATAAAACCGATATCTGCGTGCATATTCTCTCCTTGAAAGGAACCGGTCAGGGTTGAACCGGCAAGGTTTGTGACTGGATGAATGCCGGTGAGCTGGATGCACGCCAGGCAAAAAAAGCGGTAAACAGGGCAAGGGCGGTTACAACCAGAATGGTAATCAGATAGACTGCTATCCGGCGTTTTGATAGCGGGTGACGGCGCCGACGGCTGGTCAGCTCAATCTCGGTAGGCTGCAGTTCGGTCATCCTCAGTCCTCCGCAACCGCCGCATCCAGGGCGATCTCCATCATGGAAAGGAAGGTGGTCTGCCGTTCTTCGGCAGTCGTCGCGGTGCCCCGGGCGATATGATCAGAGACAGTCAGAATAGCCAGTGCCTCGCGGCCGAATTGAGCCGCCAGGGTATACAGTTCTGCAGCTTCCATTTCGATAGCGAGTATGCCGTACTGTGCCCACAGTTTCCAGGCTTCGGCATCGTCGTAAAAGACATCAGAAGAAACAACAGAACCGACCAGCGGCTGTATTCCCCGTGTCGCGGCTGCATCCCAGGCCTTTTTGAGCAAGGACCAGCTGGCTGTGGGGGCAAAATGCCTGCCGCCGAAGCGGTGTGTGTTCAGGGCAGAATCGGTAGATGCGCTCATGGCAAGGATTACATCGCGGAGCTTTACACAGGGCTGTACAGCGCCTGTTGTGCCCACACGGATGGCCTTTTTAACGCCGTAAAAACGGAACAGTTCATTAGCATATATGGAAAGGGATGGCTGACCCATCCCGGTGCCCTGGACAGACACACGCTTTCCCTTCCATGTGCCGGTAAAACCGTACATACCGCGCACTTCATTATAACAGACCGGGTTTTCCAGAAATGTTTCGGCAATAAAACGGGCCCGCAGGGGGTCTCCGGGTAACAGAATGGCCTCGGCTATGTCGCCTTCTTTGGCCGCAATATGAGTACTCATACGGTCGAATATAACAGGTAATTGCTGTTTATGCAAATTTGAGGCTATACTGTGCGTCATGAGTGAAATAAAACTGGTCAAATCCGATGAGTTTGGATACGGCTTTGTCCCGTCTGCCTTTCTGGCTTCGGGAGAAGATGAATACCGCTTCCGGAACCTGCAGTCGCCGCCTGAGGGCCGCAAATGGCGGCCGTTAACCTCCGACGAGATTGAAATTCTGGTAAAAAACGATAATTCATGCACCAACTGGTACAATATTCTGGTAGAAGATCCCTTTAACCCCCTGTTGATCCAGAACACCCTGTTTGCAGGGCTGGTACGACTGGGACCTGTCGAGGATGTGTATCTGAAATACCATGACTTCATGGTACCCGCCGGTATTACCAACAGCCGGATTATCTCCTGCGATATCGGCGCTAACTGTGCAATACATAACTGCGCATATCTTTCACACTATATTCTTGGCAATTCTGTAATTCTGAGCCGTATTGACGAGATGGCCTGTACAAATCACGCGAAGTTCGGCCAGGGTGTTATAAAAGAAGGCGAAGATGAGTCTGTACGCATCTGGATTGACCCCATAAACGAGGCAGGAGGGCGCTCTGTTCTGCCGTTCGACGGCATGATCTGCGCCGATGCCTGGCTGTGGGCCATTCACCGCGATGACGCCATCTTGATGAAAAATCTGGCCGGGATAACCCAGGCCGGGGTTGATCCGCGACGGGGCTGGTACGGCGAGGTGGGTGACGGGGCGATTATAAAAAGCTGCCAGGTTATCAAGGACGTAAAGATTGGTCCCGGTGCCTATGTAAAAGGCGCCAATAAACTGAAAAACCTCACCATAAATTCCAGCCATGAGGAATCGACACAGATCGGTGAGGGTGTCGAGCTGGTAAACGGAATCATCGGCTTCGGCTGTCATATTTTTTACGGGGTCAAGGCTGTACGCTTTGTGCTGGGCAATAACTCGAACCTCAAGTACGGCGCCCGGCTGATCCATTCCATCCTGGGTGATAATTCTACGGTTTCCTGCTGCGAACTGCTGAACAACCTGGTCTTTCCCGGCCACGAACAGCACCACAACAATTCCTTCTTGATTGCGACCCTGGTTATGGGTCAGTCCAATCTGGCTGCCGGGGCCACTGTGGGTTCCAATCACAACAGCCGGGGCAATGACGGCGAAATTTTTGCCGGCCGGGGCTTCTGGCCGGGGCTGTCCAGCACCCTTAAGCATAACTGCCGGTTCGGCAGCTACACCCTTTTAACCAAGGGTAATTATCCGTCAGAACTTAACGTGCGTTTACCCTTCAGCATGATTTCCGACAATCACCGGGCCGACCGCATTGACGTGATGCCGGCCTACTGGTGGATGTATAACATGTATGCCCTGGAGCGAAACAGCTGGAAGTACCGCAGCCGCGACCGGCGTAAAACCATTGTGCAGCGTATTGAAACCGATCATCTGGCCCCGGATACCGCAGGCGAGATTCTTGATGCCCTTGCCTGCCTTGAGCTGTGGACAGCCAAAGCCTGGTACCAGGCCCGAAAGCCTGATGAGCCCCTTCCCGCTGATGAGTCCTTGCGCACCCGGGGCCGCGAGCTTCTGTCCGGAGACCGTAGTATTGTAGATGAGCTGTTTGTTGCAGGGGAAAACATTGAGCGGTCAAAACGTCCTGCCAGAATCCTCAAGCCGTCCCAGGCCTGGCATGCGTATCGCGACATGCTGTGTTACTACGGCGTAAAGGCTGTGTGCGAGTATCTTGCTGCCGCGGGAACGGATTTCGCTTCATTTAATCGAACAGCTGCCGGCACCGGCGAGCGTGTTTGGGTAAACATGGGAGGCCAGCTGGTTCCTTCGGTAAAACTGGAAGCCCTGCGCGAGGATATCCGCTCGGCTGCTGTTTCTTCCTGGAAGGAGATACATGCAGCCTATGAACGCTGGTGGAACGAATACCCGCAAGACAAGGCCCGTAACGCCCTTTCTGCCCTTGAATACCTTGCAGACGGCCTTCTTGATGCCAAGTCCTGGAATACGGCAGTCGACAGGGCCGTACAGATCAGGTCTTTTATAGAAGAACAGGTGTATGTGACCAAGAAAAAGGATTATACAAATTTTTTCCGGGAGATTACCTACCGGAACGAGGCCGAGCGTGATGCAGTTCTCGGGAAGGTTGAAGATAATTCCTTTATCAAGACAGCCAGGGAAGAAAGCCTTCGTTTTTGCGCCCTTGCAGGTTCCCTGCGTGCACCCGTCTGACGGATTGCACGCACCCTGCTGACAAGCATCAGGTTTGTCAGCACCCGGCTATGGGGCCGCAGGGCGGCCGGCGTTCTTCGCCGACGTAGACGCGAGGTACCCGTTTGTTTATTCCACAAGTGATTTCATAGGGTATGGTTCCGGCAAGGCTGGCCAGGGTTTCTGCACTTGCGGCTGCCGGCCGGGGGCCGAATATGGTTACCCGGTCCCAGCGCTGCACCCAGGGATCCGGCCCGACATCGACCATGCACTGATCCATGCAAATCCGTCCTACAACCGGAAACTGTTCTTCTCCGATACGCACGGTTAATCCTGGCGACAGCCTGCGCGGCAGGCCGTCGGCATAGCCTATGGGCAGGGTTGCTATCGTGGTATCACGGTCGGCTGTCCAGGTGCGGCCGTAAGACACCGCGGTACCGGCTTCTACCGGTTTTATGGAAACAACCTGGGTTTCAAGTTCCATTACAGGTTTAACTTCGATCATGCCTTCCAGGGCCGGGTCGGGGAGGTATCCGTATACCAGAATGCCGGGTCTTGCCATGCCGTACAGGGCTCTTGGATGCAAAAGGATGGCACCAGAGTTCGCAGCATGTACAATTCCGGGGTCTGTCCCCGCGCGGCGCATCGCGGCCAGTACCGAATCAAACCGGTCCAGTTGCTCTGTTGTATAGGCACGGTCACCGGGTTCGGGAGAGTCCGCAACCGAAAGATGGGTTGCAACACCTTCAAGAACAAGGCCTTTTTCACGGCTGATCAGCCGGGCAAGCTCGGGGGCTTCGGCGCAGGAACAGCCGATGCGTGTCATGCCGGTATCGATTTTCAGGTGGACCGGTACTGTTTTTCCTGCAGCACGGGCGCAGCGTCCCAGTTCGGCGATAAAATCTGCATCCATTACAAGCGGGGTTAACTCGTATTCAATAATGTGTGGAATTTCTTCCGGGATAGGCAGACTGAGTGACAGGATGGGCGCGACAATACCTGCCTCGCGGAGGTCTATGCCCTCCTGAACGGCTGCGACCGCCAGATGGCTTGCGCCTGAACGGATAGCAGCGACTGCTACCCGCAGGGCGCCGTGACCGTAGGCGTCTGCCTTGACAGGTACGCAGATGCGGATGCCGGCCGGGAGTTTTTCCCTGATTGCGGCCAGGTTATACTGCAGATGTTCCAAATGAATTAAAGCCCGTGTTGCGCGCATATTTCATTGTAACACTCTGGCTATCAATCTGTTAAGTATGTTAAAATGGAGAAAATGTTGAAAGGATGTGTTTATGCGTAATTATACGTTTTTTGTGATTTGCATGGTGGTCCTGGCTGTTTTTAGTGTTTCCTGCGCCGGGGCACCGGCAGCCGCCGGCAGTTCCGGGAACCCCCGTCTGGCTCTTATGTCCGGCTCGGCAGATATAGAAGGCGAACCGCAGCGTGCTGCAGCCCCTGCAGCACCCGGCAGCCGGCCGGCAGGCAGCCGCCAGAATACGGCTCTTGCCCGACTTTCGGTCCTGGATGGTGAACTGAAGCAGGCCATAGATACCGCCGATCTTGCCCTGGTATTTGAGCGCTGGGCTGCTGTTTCTTCCCTTGCGCGGGAACACGGTCTTGGCTCTGCCGAAACAGGGGCCTCCCGGGAGCGATTGTCTGTTTTTTTACATCAGATACGGCTGGAGCAGGTTGCTGTTCCGCCAGAAACAGTTGCCGGTACCGCCTTTCGCCGTACCTATGATGTCCGGGTCTCTTTTGATCGCGACGGAGTGCTGCAGCCCCTTGCCGATGCACCGGTGACCGTCACCTGGCCTGTTCGTGACAGCGAAGGACAGACCATAATGCAGGTGCAGACCCTGCGCAGCGATGCTTCCGGCCTTGTTCAGTTTACCCCGCCGGTACCGGCTGCCCCTGTCCGCGGTACTGTGGTGTTTTCTGTTCTTCCGGCCGATGCTGCCCCCGATCTGCGAACGGCCGTTCAGACGGCGGAAGCCGAAAACACTGCCCGCTTAAGTCTGTCCCTGCCCTGGCAGGTGCTCACCAATGCCCGTCCCCTTGTAACAACTATTTCGATTCTGGATTTTGACAAAAACAACCGGGCTGTTACCGCAAGCAATGTAACAGCCACAGCCCTTTTGCGCCCGATGGTTCAGCGCGGCTTTGCCCGGGTGGGAATGGCGGATTTTCCGACCCAGCTGTCTTCAGGCGATGAGGATGCGGTAATCCGCGCAGCCCGTGCCCAGTTCGGCGGGGCAGTGCGCCGTTTTGTGTACGGAACTACCAGGGTGGAACGTCTTGCACAGGGCGAAGACGGCCGCTGGACCTGTGTACTGGTTGCAGATGTCTCTGTGTGGGATTTTACCGCCAACGCACGGGTCGCACAGACCCGGATCGAGCATCAGGTTCACTCCGGCAGCGAATGGGCTGCTGTTGATACAGCCCGCAAGGAAATGGGCGCAGATAAAATTCTGAACGACCTTTTATACCGTATGTAAGAAGGTTTTCCGCACGAAACGGCATTTTTTTCTTTCCGGTTTTTATAAAAACAGGGTATACTTTCTGCGGGCCGACAGCTTGTCGGCCCTTTGTTTCTGTCAATGAGACCTTTTAAAAACTTCAGTTTAGAGAGGTCTACAGATAATACGTGCAATAGTATATAACGAGGTTTACTGATGAAGGAAATGGTATTGCTTGGTGACGAGGCGCTGGCTGTTGGTGCTCTTCATGCCGGTGTGTCCGGTTGTTTTGGATATCCGGGTACCCCATCCACCGAGATTTTGGAATATCTGGTGGAAAACTACACGAATAACGGTGGTCCGGTCGCCCAATGGTGCGCGAACGAAAAAACGGCCTACGAAAGCGCCCTCGGTGTGTCTTTTGCCGGAAAGCGCGCACTGGTTACCATGAAACACGTGGGATTGAATGTAGCGGCCGATCCGTTCATGAACTCTTCGCTGTGTCAAATCAAGGGCGGTCTTGTTTGTCTGGTTGCCGATGATCCGTCAATGCATTCCAGTCAGGGTGAACAGGATACACGTTTTTACGCTGATTTTGCGATGGTTCCCCTGTTTGAACCGGTAAACCAGCAGGAAATTTATGAAATGATGGCAGAAGCCTTTGAGGTTTCAGAGCGGTTTCATGTACCGGTGATTATGCGGTTGGTGACCCGTCTTGCGCATTCACGCGCTGTAGTCAAGGTTGCCGACACTGTCCGCTCGGAGAACCCCCTTGAAAAAGGCTCTCCCGCTGACTGGATGCTGCTGCCGGCCCTTGCCCGCAAAAACTACGCAAAAATGATAGACAAACAGGGAGAGCTTGCCCTGTGGGCTTCTTCCTGGCCGCGGAACAAACTGGTGCTTAATCCCAAGCGTTCGGATCTTGCCATCATAACCAGCGGTCTGGGCCGTAACTATTATGAAGAAAATCTGGACGATTACACAGCCTTCTGCGGAGCAGCCGGCTTGCCGTCTGCTTTACATATCGCCTCGATGCCCCTGCCGGTAGACCTGATTAATACCCTTGCCGCATCTGCAGAAACAATTCTTGTGATTGAAGAGGGTATGCCCTTTGTGGAAAAACAGCTTAAAGGTCTTATTCCCGGGCGCAACCGCATAATTGGTAAATTTACCGGCCATCTGCCCCGTGCCGGCGAGCTTAATCCCGATAACGTTCGTCTTGCTCTGGGACTTAAGCCCCTGGCTACCGCCCTTGACGGAGTTACTATACCGGAGTTGCCGGCCCGTCCGCCGCAACTGTGCAAGGGCTGTCCCCATGGTGATTCCTATACAGCACTTAATCAGGCTGTTGCCTTTTTGAATGAGCGCGAGGGCGCGGTATCTACGGTTGTGGCAGCTGATATTGGCTGTTATGCTCTTGGAGCTGTTCCCCCGCTGATGGCGGTTGAAACAATCGTATGTATGGGTGCTTCCGTTGGTATGGCCCGCGGCGCCTCCGAAGCCGGGTATAAATACTGTTTCGGTGTTATCGGTGATTCAACCTTCCTGCATTCAGGCCTTACCGGTCTGGTAGACTGTGTGGCATCCAATACCCCGGTTACAATACTCATACTTGATAACTCAAGCGTTGCAATGACCGGCTGTCAGCCGACCATGCTGCCGTCAGCCCAGCTGGCTGAATCGGTTCGCGGTCTTGGTGTAGATCCCGCGCACATCCGTGTTATCGAAGCAAAACCCGGACAAATCGAGCAGAATAAACAAATTCTTATAGAAGAGGCTGAATACCGCGGTGTCTCTGTTGTAATTCTGTACCGCGAATGTCTTGAGGCGCTGCGTATCCGCCGCAAAGAAGATGCACGCAGGGAAAAACAGACCAATGCCTGAACAAAACCTTCCCCGCTGGAATATGGACCCGGTCTATCCGGGTTTTGATTCGCCGGAATGGCAGGCAGCAAAAAAACGCCTTTCGGAACTCTCCGGTCTTGTTACCGCAGAGTGCGAAGCTGTGCCCGAAGGAACCGGCGCTTTTGCGACCTGGCTTAAAACCCTGCTGTCGCTGCAGAACGAGGCTGATTCTCTGGGGCGCACCCTTGGTTCCTATTGTTATACCCAGTACTCGGTAGACACCCGGAACACTCGTGCCATGCAGGAACTAAACGCTGTGGAAGAGCTGCAGGTTCCCTTCGCCAGGGCGGAGGTGCTTTTTATGAATGCCCTTGCAGCCCGAAAAAGCGATGTTTCTCTGGTACTGGAACAGGATGCTGAAATACAGGGATTCCGGTTTTATCTTGAGGACGCCCTGTTCTGGCAAACCCGCCGGATGAGTCCGTCCGAAGAGGACCTGGCCGCCGATCTGGCCCGTTCCGGTGCTGATGCCTGGGGGCGCCTGCAGGAGCAGCTTACCGCCGGTGCCTCCTGCCTGTGGGACGAGGCAAGCGGGGAGCGCAAGACCCTGGTGGAATTACGGTCTTTAGCCTATGCCGCCGACCGCAGCATTCGCGCGAAAGCCTTTGAAAAAGAGCTGGAGCTGTGCCGGTCCATCGAAACCGGTGTAGCTGCAGCCCTTAACGGGGTTAAAGGTACGGCAATTACCCTGAACAGCCGGAGAAACTGGAGCGGTGGCGCCCTTGAAAAATCAATCCATCAAAGCAGGTTAAGCGCAAAGGCCCTTGAGTCCCTGATTACAGCACTGGAAGAATCCCTTCCGTCCTGGCGGAGGTATCTGGCGGCAAAAGCAAGACTTCTTGGTGTGCAGCAGTGTGCGTTTTATGATCTTTTTGCCCCGGTCGGCAGCCTGAACAGCAGCTGGGACTGGGAAAAGGGCTGCGCGGCCATCATTGATACCTTCAGTTCCTTTTCGCCGAAGATGGGGGAATTTGCCCGTAAGGCTATTACCGAGCAGTGGATCGATGCCGAACCCCGGCCCGGCAAGATAGGGGGTGCTTACTGTACTGATCTTCCTTCTGCCGGTGCAACACGGGTTATGTGTAATTATGACAATACCTTCAATGCGGTGTCCACCCTGGCCCATGAACTGGGACATGCCTGGCACAGCGAGGTGTTGATGGATCTTCCTGCCCTGCAGCAGAACTACCCGATGACCCTGGCCGAAACCGCTTCTACCTTCGCTGAAACCCTGCTTTTGCAGCGGACCCTGGATGGGTCTTCCGACGCAGACCGGCTTACCCTGATCGAAACACATTTACAGGACGGCTGCCAAATTTTGGTGGATATTCTGTCGCGCTATTATTTTGAACGTGCCCTGATGGAAGAACGACGTAGCGGTGAACTGCCTGCGGAGCGCCTGTGTGCCTTGATGCGCGATGCCCAGCTTAAAACCTATGGGGAGGGCCTTGATTCGGCACAGCTTCACCCGTGGATGTGGCTGGTAAAAACGCATTATTATTCCGCCGATCTTGCCTTTTATAACTATCCGTATGCCTTTGGCCAGCTTCTGGCCCTTGCCCTGTTTGCAGAATACCGCACACGGGGGCCTGAATTCGCCGCAGCCTATGATGATCTGCTGCGCGAGACCGGGCGTATGGATGCCGTAGCGGTAACCGCTGCAGCCGGGTTCGATATCGAATCTGTGGAATTCTGGCGTTCGGGGGTACGGTTGTTCGAGGAACAGATTACACATTTTGAAAAACTGGTTGCTGAAAGGAGAGAAACAACATGACATACGATATTATTCTGTGCGGCGTCGGCGGACAGGGGGTCCTTTCCATTGCCACGGTTATTGCTTCTGCTGCGATGCGCGACGGCTTTCATGTACGCCAATCCGAGGTTCACGGTATGAGTCAGCGCGGCGGGGCTGTACAGGCCCATATGCGTATCGCGGATTCCCCGATCAGTTCGGATCTGGTTCCTTCCGGCGGTGCCGACATGGTTTTGTCCATGGAACCCGTTGAAGGTTTGCGGTACCTCTCCTGGCTTAAGCCCGACGGGATCCTTGTAAGTGCAGCTGAAGCCTTTGTGAATATACCGAATTATCCTGAACTGGAAACCATCCACGCCGCGATACGGGCTCTGAGCCGGTCCCTGCTGGTTGCAGCCGAAGACCTTGCAAAAACTGCAGGAAACAGCAAGGCTGTAAACATGGTTCTCGTGGGAGCAGCCCTGCCGTTTTTACCGGTAAAAGCTGAAACAGTTGCAGCTGCGGTTTCCGATATTTTCGGCCGCAAGGATACGGCCCTGGTCGAGATAAACATGAAAGCCCTGGAGATGGGCCGGGCGGCGGGACACAATTCCTGATGTCTGGTGCACCGGTTCCCTTTTGGGACAAAGAAATTGAAACGGCCTCCCGTGATGAACTGTCGTCCATACAGCTTGCCTGCCTGCGTACCCAGGTTGATAATGCCCTGAAAACCGATTTTTACCGGCCCCGGCTTTCTTCCTGCGGGATACGCGGCGGATCTGATATACGCACCCTGGATGACATCAGAAAACTGCCCTTTACAACCAAGGCCGACCTGCGGGAGGCCTATCCGTTCGGTTTGTTGGCCGTACCCCGTGAAGAAGTGGTGCGCATCCATGCTTCAAGCGGTACAACCGGCACACCGACTGTTATCTATTTAACCCAGAAGGATCTGGATACAGCAAGTGATACCATGGCACGCTGCCTGAGTGCCGCCGGGGCTTCGCGTCATGATGTGGTTCAGAACATGATGACTTACGGTCTATTTACCGGCGGTCTCTGTTTTCATTACGGCGCGGAACGCATGGGTGCAATGGTAATTCCCACAAGCGCCGGGAACACCCTGCGTCAGCTTAAATTTATGCAGGATTTCGGCACAACGGTTATACACGCAACTCCGAGCTACCTTTTACACCTGCATGCCGCCATCGAAGCTGAAGGCTATGATCGTGAAAGACTGAAACTGCGAAAGGCTATAACCGGTGCCGAGCCTCATTCAGAAGAACTGCGCCGTAAAATAGAGGATAAACTCGGAATAGAGGTATATAACTGCTATGGAATGAGCGAGCTTAACGGCCCCGGTGTCTCTTTTGAATGCATATACCGGGCCGGGATGCATGTCTGGGAGGATCGATACATCGTTGAACTGCTTGATCCGGAAACCTTCAAGCCGGTACAGGAAGGCGAGGTGGGAGAACTGGTTGTCACAATTCTGTGCCGGGATGCAATGCCTCTTTTGCGCTACCGCACGCGGGATCTTACGAGGTTTATTCCGGGCCCCTGTGAGTGCGGCCGGACCCACCGACGCCTTGCCCGGTTTACCGGCCGTACTGATGATATGTTGATCATCAACGGGGTCAATGTATTCCCCAGCCAGATAGAGGAAGTACTGCTGAGAACCCGCGGAGTCGGCGCCAATTATTTTATACTGGTCGATAAAGACGGCGCCCTTGACAAATTGACCGTACAGGTTGAAATTACTCCTGAAATGTTTGCTGACGATGCCCGCCAGATACATGCGCTGCGGGAGCGCTTGCGGTCTGAAATGTCAGCCCTGATTACCATCAATCCGGTGGTAGAGATCAAGCAGCCCGGCTCCCTGCCTGTTTCCGAAGGCAAGGCACAGCGGGTGGATGACCGGCGGCCGCCGGACTGATCCGTGTCTGGCACGCTTCGGGTTTTTCAGCACTTTGCTGTTAAAAGGATGTTCCTCCATGAAACATGTTGACTTGATTATTGACGGAAAAACTGTCAAAATACCGGTGGTTGAAGGCACAATGGGCGAAAAAGCCCTGGATATCACCAGTCTTCGCCGGGATACCGGGTTTATCGCCCTGGATGACGGATTTCAGAATACCGGCAGCTGTCAAAGCGCTATTACCTTTGTTGACGGCGAAAAAGGAATACTGAAATATCGCGGTTATGATATAGCTGATCTTGCCGCGAATGTTTCATTTATTGACACCGCCTATCTTCTGATTAACGGAAATTTGCCCAATCATGACGTAAAAAAAGATTTTTCCCGTCTTTTGAATGAACATTCCATGCTGCATGAGGATATGCTGCACTATTTTGAGCGAATTCCGCCCGGGGCACATCCCATGGCAATCCTGAGCATGATGATTAACTCGCTTGCCATCTTTTATCCCGGATACTTTGTTGATTCGAACGATGAAGATATTTTCAAAGTCATGTCGGCCCGTTTGATCTCCAAGATACGCACCATGGCAGCATATGCCTACAAAAAATCCATCGGGGAACCCTTCGTCTATCCCAGGCCGGACATGCGGTACTGTGCGAACTTTTTGAACATGATGTTCGACAGCCCGGTAAAACCCTTTGAGCTTGAGCCGGAGATGGAACGCATATTGAACATGATTCTGGTTCTTCACGCTGACCACGAACAAAACTGTTCTACCTCTACTGTGCGGCTGGTTGGAAGCTCGAAGGTCAATCTGTATACCTCGATTTGTGCAGGTGTGTGCGCCCTGTGGGGCCCCCTGCACGGCGGTGCAAATCAGGATGTTATCGAGATGCTTGAAGAGATTCACCGCTCCAGGCTTTCTATAAAAAAAGTTCTTGAACGTGCAAAAAGCAAGGATAATCCTTTCAGGGTTGCCGGTTTCGGCCATCGTGTATACAAGAATTATGATCCCCGTGCAAAACTGCTGCGCGAAGCCGCGTCAAGTTTCCTGTCACGGCGCAGACTGGACGATCCATTGATGAATATTGCCATGGAGCTGGAACAGGCCGCGCTAAAGGATGATTATTTCATCGAGCGGAACCTGTATCCCAATGTTGATTTTTACAGCGGTATCCTGTACCGGGAGATGGGTTTCCCCACCAACATGTTTACTGTGTTGTTTGCAATGGGCCGCATGCCCGGCTGGATAGCCCAGTGGAAAGAGATGCACGATACAGTTCCGTTCAGGATAGGCAGACCCCGGCAGATCTATACCGGTGAAACACACAGGGTGTGGGTTCCGAGCGACAAGCGGTGACAGAGTAAAAAAACTGGCGCTATGACGTTATCCGGTGTATAATCTCAAGCATTATGATATGGAATCCGGAACACGAATGTCGAAGTCCTGAAGCATTGCGCATGCTTCAGTTTGCACGCCTTAAAAATCTGGTGGAACGGGTATATGAATCCGTTCCGTTTTACCGTGAAAAGCTTGATGCCGCAGGTGTAAAACCCGCGGATATCCACACCCTTGAGGATCTGGCAAAACTGCCCTTTACCTCCAAGGATGATCTGCGGGACACCTACCCCTACGGCCTTCTTGCCGTTCCCCAGTCCGAGATTGTCGAGATCCACATGTCCAGCGGTACTACCGGAACACCGGTAATTGATGCATATACTGCCCGCGACATGGATGACTGGGCCGAGGGAATGGCGCGGACCCTCTCGGGTGCCGGTACCACCCGCAACGATATTGTCCAGAACGCCTACGGCTACGGACTTTTTACCGGCGGCCTTGGCACCCACTACGGCGCCCAGAAAATCGGGGCGACCATTATCCCCATCTCATCGGGGAACACCCAGAAACAGCTGATGCTGATGCGCGACTTCAAGTCGTCCATTTTTACCTGTACTCCGTCTTATGCCCTGTACATGGCCGAACAGGCCAATGAAATGGGGATTGACCCGACCGCCCTGCATGTAAAGGCCGGCTGTTTCGGCGCCGAGCCCTGGAGCGAAAATATGCGCAAGGAAATAGAAAAAGCCTGGAACATCAAGGCCTATGATATTTACGGACTTACAGAGATTACCGGGCCCGGTGTTGCCTTTGAATGCGAGACCCAGTACGGCATGCACTTTAATGAAGATCTCTGGTTCCCGGAAATCATCGACCCCGCCACCGGTGCGGTGCTGCCGGACGGTGAAAAGGGTGAGCTGGTTATCACCACTCTCACCAAGGAAGGAACGCCGCTCATCCGTTACCGCACCCGCGATATCACCTTTATTATCAGGGAGCGGTGCGGCTGCGGACGCACTCTCAGGCGCATCCACCGTCTGTTCGGCCGAACCGACGACCTTTTGATTATCCGCGGTGTCAATGTATTCCCGAGCCAGATTGAACACGCACTGATCGAGATTCAGGGTGTTGATCCCAACTATCTGATCATTGTTGACCGCAGCGCCCAGACCCACCTGGACGAAGCGGAACTGCATGTCGAGGTCAATCCTGAAGGCTTCTCTGACGAAACAAAGGATATGGAAGCCCTGCGCAACAAGATTGAGTCAATTATGAAGAGTAAACTGGGCATCAATCTGAAGGTCAAGCTGGTTGAACCAAAGAGCATCGAACGTTCCACCGGCAAGGCAAAACGTGTTATCGACAAACGTCAACTGTAAAGGAGACATACGGTATGAAGATTAAACAGATTTCTATATTTTTGGAAAATGCTGCCGGCCGGATGGCCGAGGTGACCCGTGTTCTAAAAGCCGGAGGAATAAACCTGCGGGCCATCATGATCGCCGATACAGCCGATTTCGGGATCTTGCGTATTATTGTGGATGATCCTGAACGTGCCCTGACTGTTCTTCATGATGCGAACTTCACGGTAAAAACTACGGATGTTCTTTCTGTTACCATTTCGGACAAGGTCGGCAGTCTGGCCGATGTTCTGCACCTGTTCGAAGAAACAGGCATCAACATTGAATATCTGTATGCCGCCCTGGAAAAAGCCGGAGAAACCGCGGTGGTAATTTTCAAGGTCGAAGATCTCGAAAAAGGCCTTGCTGTTGTCAAGGCTCACGGTCTGTAAAATACTATGGCAGTATCCCTTCATGATGTAGCGCATGCAGCCTCTCTTTCCTGCGAAACCCTCCTTGAAGGTCTTGTCAGTCCTTCTTCTCTCGAGCCGGAGGTTGTCCGCCATGTCATGAAGCATATCAGGGAATCAAGATACCTTGAGACCTTTGACCGCTGGAAACAAAGCGAACGCACAACACCGCTTGCAGTCCTCACCCCCGGTTTTGATACCGGTGCTTCCCAGGAAACCTTCCGCGGCATGGATCGGGTAATGTCCGCCCTCGGGCTCAATGCTTCAATGGTTGTCCTTCCGACGCGTTCCTCGGTCCCTTATCGGGAAGGTGCCCTGCATAACCTTTTAAAGACACCGGTTATCGATGCGGTCATCGCCATGAACCTCAAGCCCGATCCCGAGACCCTGGCCTTGTATCTCAGCGAGCGCAAGCCTCTGGTTCTGATGCACAGTACTCCGCCGGGTGCACAGTCTGTCATGCTGGAAAACATCAAGGGCTCATCAACTGCTGTAAATTATCTGGTGCGCAAGGGATACCGGCGCATTGCACTGGTTAACGGTCCATCCGAAGGACCGGAACCCGGTCTGGTGCCGGCAGAACGGATGATGGGCTATATTTCTGCAATGCAGCGTGCAGCATTGCACCATGAAGATGCCCTGGTGTTCGAAACACCGGATTTTGATCCAGAAAGCGGCCGCCTGGCCTTTGAAGCCTTCCGTTCGCGGAGCATTCAGCCCGACGCTGTTTTTTGCGCTGCAGGGGATCTGGTTGCCATCGGGTTTATCCAGGCGGCACAGAAGGCAGGCCTGCGTGTGCCTGAGGATATTGCTGTTATCGGCTACGATGACCTCCCTATCGCCTCGCTTGTTACCCCTCCTCTTACTACCATCCGCCAGCGCTTGATGATAGCCGGAGCTGCAGCCGTAGTTCTTGCTCTGGAAGCCTATGTGAACGGTCCCGGTCAGAACCTGGTCATCATGCCCGAACTCGTTATCCGCGGCACCGCATAGGAAGCCTGCATCACTTCCTGATGGTTCCGCCCATCGGCAGCGCCTGATAAGCCCATCGGCACCGCCTGACAGACCCGCGAGCTGCATTGCCCAGCAAAGCTCTTTTCGCTATACTGTTCAGACTTATGGAAACTCCAAACCTTTATCATTGGGCGGATCAGACCGCCGAAAAGATTATCCGCGAGCGCGGCGAACTTGACGAATATACCTGCGCCTCGGGAATCACCCCGTCCGGAACCGTACATATCGGCAATTTCCGCGAAATTATCTCTGTTGACCTTGTCGTGCGCGCCCTGCGCTCACGCGGTAAAAAGGTCCGCTTTATCTATTCCTGGGACGATTACGACGTATTCCGCAAGGTTCCGCTAAACATGCCCCAACCCGAAGTTCTTGAAAAATATTTGCGCTACCCCATCACCATGGTTCCCGATACCTTCGGCCGCGACGCAAGCTATGCCCGCCACCACGAAGTGGATGTTGAATCCATGCTGCCGGTTGTGGGAATACATCCAGAGTTCATCTATCAGAGCGAACGCTATCGCGCCGGTGTGTATGCCGAAGGCATGAAAAAGGCCCTTGAAACCCGTGATTTATTGAAGGATATCCTGAACCGCTACCGCGACGACGAACACCAGATGACCGGCGAATACTGGCCGGTGAGCGTCTTTTGTCATGCCTGCAACCGTGACACAACCACTATCGAAGGCTGGGACGGCGACTGGGGCTTGAGCTATTCCTGCGAGTGCGGCCACAGAGAAACCACAGACCTGCGTACCTCAACCGGCGTCAAGCTTGGCTGGCGCGTAGACTGGCCCATGCGCTGGCACCACGAAAAAACCGTATTCGAACCGGCCGGAAAGGATCACCACTCACAGGGCGGCTCCTTCGACACAGCCCGCCATGTCTCGGAAGAAGTCTACGGCTGGCCTGCCCCCGTATCCTTCCGCTACGACTTCATCGGCATCAAGGGCACCCCCGGAAAGATGTCCAGCTCCAAGGGCAAGGTTGTCGACCTGCCTGACGTCCTGCGCGTGTATCAGCCCGAGGTGGTGCGCTACCTCTTTGCCGGTACCCGTCCCAACACCGAATTCGTTATCAGTTTTGACCTCGACGTTATCAAGATTTACGAGGATTACGACAAAACCGAGCGCATTGCATGGGAAGTGGAGAAGGCAAAAAATGACGAAGTGCGCGCACGCGAGAAGCGGATATATGAACTCTCCCAGGTAGAGGGGATGCCGGCTTCGATATCGTATCAGGTCCCGTTCCGGCATTTATGCAATCTTTTGCAGACCAGCTCAGGCGATGTTGACGCTGTGATAGCAGCCTTTCCGGACATCAGACCTGATCAGCTGGACCGCTTCCGCACCCGCTGTGTCTGCGCCTGGTACTGGATCACCGAATGCGCTCCCGAGGATTTCCGCTTCGCACTGCGCAGCGACGGCTCTATGGCCGAGCTTGCAGACGCCGAGCTTGAGGCAATCCGCCTCATCCGCGACACCGTACTTCCACAGATGGACACTCTTGAAGAAAAACCGCTTTCGGAAAAATTGTATGCTGTTGCGGGCGACTGCGGGATAGAGCCCAAAGCTCTGTTTACAGCCACCTATCAGGCCCTGATTGCCAAAGACCAGGGCCCCAGGCTCGCAAGCTTCATGAAGATTATCGGCCGTGAACGCCTTGAGCGCCTTTTGGCCGGATATTAAACGTACCTGTATTTCGCAGGATGCTGACAAACCCGACGCTTGTCAGCCCTCCGTCAAGCTTTTATCTGCAACCAGCGCCGGTTCTTACGAACCGGCGCTTTCATAGTTGCGTATTCCGGCAGTCCACACGCTTATCGCGGCAAGCCAGGTCAGACCTGCTGCAAGGGTAGTGCCGGCCATTACTTCCCACAGTCCCGAGCGCCCCAGAATAAGGCTTGCCGGGATGACGGCGGTGAAGGCAAAGGGAAATACGAATGTAATTATTCCGCGCAGCCAGGGATGAAAAATCTGCAGGGGATATTTTGCGAAGTCGCCGAAGGTATACATGAAGTACACGATCGATTGCGTAAATTTGAGCCAGAAGGCCAGCGATGCAAAAAACAGCTTGAGGGCGGTGTAGATAATCATACCCATCAAAACCAGCCATGCGGTAGACGCAAGATGTGCAACACTCCAGCTGATAGACAGGGCCTGTGACGCATAGACAACAAGGGCTGTTCCGACGATTAATTCGCCAAGGGCGTCGGGCTGAAAAACCTCGCTTATCAGGTGAAACAGCGGGTTGATCGGCCTGAGCAGGTACTTGTCGAATTCACCGTTGACGATGATGCGCCCGGAAAGCATCCACAGATTATCGCAGAACAGGTGATCAAAGCCTCGCGGAATCTGGGCAAAGCCGTAAATGAACAAGAGTTCGTTAAAGCTCCACCCGTTCAGTTCGGGAATACGCTGGAAAATCAAAAACAGAAAGGCGATTCCCGATGCCTGAAAAAGCAAAAAACCGCCCAGTCCGATCCAGAAATCTGCCCGGTACTCCATCAGCCGTTTGGCGTATTGGGCAAGGAACAGTCCATAGAGTCTGAAATAACGTGTTACTTTTCGCAGCATAGAATCAGCCTCCCTGTACCGTCAGATGTCGGATTGCGCCCCGGTATATCAGCTGGCTCAGGCCGAAAAATACCAGTACCCAGATACCCTGTACCGCCAGTGAGCGGTACATGTCCATTCCTTCCAGCCGTCCCAAAAATATCTGGGCCGGTATGTAGTGAATGGAGCTGAAGGGAAGTGCTCTCAGCACCGGCTGGGCCCATTGGGGGAAAAATGCCAGAGGAATCATCGCCCCTGAAAGAAAGTAGGTAATCATAAACTTCACGTTGCTTAAGCCCCACATGTTTTTCAGGTGAAAGGCCAGGAAACCGAATGCCAGATTCAGCGAAAACAGAATAAAAAAACCCATCAGTATGCTGAGCATAAAAAAAGCGAACTGGGCCAGACCGGGAAAGGTCATGTTCAGCCACAGGGCGCCGGCGATGCGGACCAGAATGCCCATGGGTATAAATACGCATATCAGCTCATATGCAAGGCCTCCGAATCCCATCGCAAGGATGCGTCCGGTGTAGCTTATCGGCTTTATCAGATTCATTGCGATAGCACCGGATCGTACCTCTTCGCCAACCCAGTAGTCGGCTTCGGCAGCACCGGTCATTCGCACAATGAATTCCATGATAACAACGTACAGGGCCATTTCGCCCCGATTGTAGCCTTGCAGGGAGTCGCCGCCTGATGAATTAAATATCGCCATCCACAGGTAATAGGCCAAAAAAACCCTGAGAAAGCTTCCGAACATAAAGATAAACGCATTAATTCCATAGGACAAAAAGGTCTGCATGACACTGCGGGAGAAGGGCAGATAACTGGTCAGTTTCACGAAGACCTCCCCCGGTATATTCCCTTTACGATCTCCTCAATATCTGTTTCCTGAACTTTCATATCCAGGACCGGTACTGTCTGCATAACCTGGAACAGAAGATCGGATGCCTTCACCTTCCGCGAGTTGAAACGAAGCGTCAGGGTAGAGTCTGCTATGGTTTGTTCCAAATCTCCCTCTTCCAGTTTAAACCGGGTTGCAAGGTCCAAAGATGCGGCCTTTTCGGTTTCTCTGACTTCCATAATCAATGTCTTCATATACCCCCATGTATCCTTGATCTGGGCAAGGGAGCCGTCATGAATCTTTTTACCCTCATCGATGATGATGATACGGCTACACAGTTCTTCGATATCCGACATATCATGGGTCGTCAGGATGACCGTTGTACCATGCTGGCGGTTGATGTCCTTTATGGCATTCAATACCTTCTCTTTTACAACAATATCAAGGCCGATGGTTGGTTCATCCAGAAAAAGTATCTTGGGGTTATGCAGCAAACTTGCAGCAAGATCCGCGCGCATGCGCTGTCCGAGCGATAAGGTGCGGACCGGCTGGCTGATAAATTCGTCAAGCCCCAAAACCTCATTCAGATATTTCATGCGGTCCGCTGCTTCGGGCCTGGGAACATCATAGATTTCCCTGAGAATGGAAAATGTTTCGCTCAAGGGAAGATCCCACCACAGCTGTGTCCGCTGACCGAATACGACGCCGATCTGCCGGGCATTTTTTTGGCGCTGCTTGTACGGTACAAGACCGTTTATTTCAACATGGCCTGATGTCGGATTCAGGATGCCGGTCATCATCTTGATTGTTGTTGATTTTCCTGCTCCGTTTGCACCGATGTACCCAACCATTTCACCGGTTTCGATGGTAAAAGATACATTATCCACCGCACGTTTGATTTCCCGTCGCGGAGCAAAAAGTCCCTTCACGGTTCCTAAAAGGCCCGGATCTTTCTTTGTGACCTTGAAGTCTTTTGTCAGCTGTTCTACGGTAATCATAGGTATGTCCTGTTTATTGTGAGATGTGATATTCTGTCTAAAAGAGGGGGGACGGTCAATTATACTGCTATCAATAGTGTTGTTTTTTCTCTTTAATCCACCGTCATTGATCTGCCTGTCCCCTTTCCGCCAATCTCCACACCTATACCCTACACATAACCAGATACCACATCACGCTTTCCGGAGGTCTCTTAATGCA
>CAZXJV010000028.1:0-29383 GCA_964641135.1 uncultured Treponema sp.
TTTTGAAATACCGTGTAAATCCGGCATTACCTGGCCTATTTCAACGGGGCGGTTGCGGGGCAGGGCTATCAGACCGGTGTGGCGTACTGACGTGGCACCTGAGCGACCGATACCCATGTAGTCGATAACAGAATTTGCTGCACGTGAAATCACCGGAGCAGCGATACGCCCGCCATATGTTTCACCGACCGGTTTAATGATTGCAAGGTATAAAATAACCCGGGGATCATTAGCGGGGAAGATCCCGATACAACTGGAGATAAAATCGGTAGAGCTGTATCCACCGGAGGGTGAAGGCATCTGGGCGGTACCTGTTTTTACCGCCATCGGGACATCACCAACCGCCGCCCGTGTGCCTGTTCCGGATTCACTGGTGCTTTGCATGTAGCTGAGCATCAGTGCGGCGGTTTCCGGTTTTAGAACCTTGTTTTGGGGTACAGGCTGATGATTATACAAAGGGATACCGTCACGGCTATACAGACGCGACAGCAGGGTGAGTTTAAGGGTGGTTCCTCCGTTTGTAAGTGCTGTCGCAGCCTGTACCATCTGCAAAGCGGACACGGCAAGCTCCTGACCAATTGCTATTGTGGGTTTCGTGCGCAAAGACCACTGATTATGTGCTCTGAAAATTCCGCCGGTTTCACCGGGCAGCTCAAGTCCGGTGCGCGCTCCGAAACCGAATGCGCGAAGCTTTGATTCAAATTCGGCGTTTCCGGCCCGTTCGGACATCTGTGCCGGTCCTTCATTGCATGAAAGACGGATTGCATCGCGCGGTGTAACCCAGCCGTGATGAGCAAGACACTTGATGGTAACCTGTTCGCCGCGCCCGGTCGTGAAGTGATACGAACCGTCACAGTAGAATCTGTCGCGATCAGCAACCAGATTCATATCCATAAACGCTGCAACAGAAAAAATCTTGAAAACTGAACCGGGTTCATACGCATATAGAGCCGGTCTGTCATAACGTTCTGAAATGGAGCTGGCAGTATATTCATTGAGGTTCGCTGCCGGTTCGCTTACATACGCGAGAATTTCACCGCTTTTTGCATCTGCTGCGATCAGTATAAGCCCTTCTGCTTCGGTATCCTGCATTGTTTCGCGACCGATCTTTTCAAGTTCGTATTGAATTGTCGCATCAATTGTCAGCATGAGGTTTGCACCGCTGGTGGACTCCATAACTGATCGTGCGGGAGGTGAAAGTACATCCTGGTAGGCATATTCAATCCCGCTTAAACCCTTGCCGTCGTCTCCAACAAAACCGATCACATGGGATGCAAGAGATCCTTCAGGGTAGGTGCGGCTTACAACCGGTTCGAGCCTGATACCGCGAAGTTTAGCATCGCTGACAGCATTTTCAACAGCGGTTTTTTCTCCCTGCGATATACGCCTTTTCAGGTAAAAGAAATTACCGTGAGGTTCTGCAAGCCGTGTGATGATTTCTGTTTCCGGGATAGAGGTCAATGGAGCAAGAATCTGTGCATACAGGGCCGGATCAGACACCAGAGAACGGCTGATGCCTATATTGTACAGTGTCGTTTGAACAGCCAGCAGCTTGCCGTTTCTGTCCAAAATTGAGCCCCGTTCGATATTTATACGGGGACCGGGTACAAATTCTTCCGGACCGAGCATATAGCGGGCATATCCCCAGATTACAGCGAGGAAAACCGCTGCAAGCATTGTAAACAGAAATATCAGTCTGGGTTTTGAGAAGGACGGGTTTATTTCCATACTACCTTGCCGCGGATACTGTCGAGCGATACGAATCCGTAATCCCTAGAATCACGTGACTCTTTGTTATTGTCACCCAATGTAAAAACGGTTCCGGGAGGTACGTTTTGTGTGTGAACCATCCGCCGGAACTGTGTTTCACTCAAGGGAACGTCTCTTTCGCCCGCCCGTACACTATACCCTGAATTCTCGATAAAATCCAGCTTGGTCCCTGCGGTAGCGATACAGCGCTTTACAACAATCCTGCCGTCAAGCGGGTACACGATTATATCGTTAACCGCCGGTTCTCCCCATCGCACAAGATATGTATTGGTTGCCGGTACGGTTATTCCGTACGCAAGGCGGTTGATGATAACAAAACTGCCGTTGGAAAGAACCGGACTCATCGAGTTACCGGATACATACAGGATGTCTGCAATAAAGAGTTTACAGAAAAGGGATGTAAAAACAACTGTTAAAAACAATATCGGGCGAAAGGAAGTGTTGTTCATCAGAAATCCATTCTAATATGTCGGGGATTGTGTGTCGATACTGGATGCATGGATATTATTACTGTTTTACAGCCAGAAAATACAGTGCACCTGCAACGACGGATCCCCAGGCTTTCGCTTAAAGCAATTTCTTCAAGAAAACGGGGTTTTTCGGCTGACAGGATCAGGGATCAGGCAGCCTTTTTGCCCCTGCTGCTACCGTTGTACATGGCCCTGCTTTTTGCATTGTCTCCTGTTCTTCAGAATCATTTTGGCGGCTATCGTATTGCGGTTTCTGCCTTTCCTGCTGACAGTACTGTTGAAACAGCTTTACAAAATTATATGTTTCCGGAAGCACTGCCCGGAGACCAGGACCGGCAGTTTCTGGAATTACCATCTTCTTTGCGACCTGTGGTGTATACCGAGTACCGTGTCCGTAACGGAGATACCGTTTCGGGTATAGCCAGCAGGTTCGGCCTCCGCAATATCAGCACCGTACTATCAGTAAACCGGATAGATAACGCCCGACGAATCCGTGCGGGACAGGTATTGCGTATTCCCTCGATGGACGGGATATCGCATACCGTTTCACGGGGAGAAAGTCTTGCGCAGATAGGTTCACGGTATAAAATCAGTGTTACTGCCTTGCTTGATTCCAATGATTTGATCAGCGACAATCTGCAGTCCGGTCAGAAACTTTTTATTCCTGGCGCTGCACTCGGAACGTATGATTTACGTAAAGCCATGGGTGAGTTGTTTATCATGCCGGTTCAGGGACGGTTAACCTCGCCTTTCGGATATCGGGCAGATCCGTTTACCGGTGTCCGCACCTTTCATACAGGTATTGATCTTGCTGCCCCTACCGGAACCCCAATCAAGGTTACGCTGGATGGAAGGGTTGCTACTACAGGATTTACCCCTGTTTACGGAAATTATATTATAATAAGTCATGACGGCGGATATCAAAGCTTGTATGCACATTTAAGCTCAATCGGCGTCAGGCGCGGCCAGAGCGTTGTACAGGGTGCTGTAGTCGGCAGGGTAGGGAATACCGGTTATTCCACCGGAAGTCATCTGCACTTTTCAGTGTACAAGGACGGGCGTATGATTGATCCATTGAGTGTTTTACGCTGACAGGGAGATTGTTCGGCAATGGAAAAGGGTACATGTTCTGATATGGAACTGCAATTTGAGGATGTTTTTGCCAGACTTGGGACCTCTCGACAAAGCCACATACTGGGTCGTCTTGAATGTTGCGAATGCGATCTGAATCGCCTGGATGACGAACTTGCCGGAATCTCCGGAATCACAGATAAACAGGATAAACAATGAAACGATTTACATGCATGGCTTTTTCAGCCGTTCTGTTTTGCACCTGCACTGTTGTGTTTGCGCAGGTTGTTTTTTCAGGCCCGGACATCAATGCTGCCGGCGATGTGCTTTTTTCGGTGCAGGCAGAAGTTCCCGGTAAAGGCGGCTATCAGACCCTTTTCCGGCAAAATGTTGATACAGCTGTGCGGGAACAGCTTACATTCTTTCCCGAGCAGATAACCTCGCTCTCGGGTGGACAGATGGTTCAGGTGCGAAACCGGTTCGGAACCATTCGCTATAACAGCAGCACCAATGCGATTTCCTGGCTCGCCGAGTATCAGCCCTTTGTTACCGGTGGTCTTATACAACGCGGCAGGCTTGAACCGCTTTCACCCAGTCCTGACGGGCGATGGATTGTCAGCCTGGAACCGGTTACCGCTGCCCGTGCCAGACTTGTTCTGCATGATATCCAACGAGGTTTGCGTTTTGTAATTGATGAATCTGTAGATCGTGGGTCTGTGCCGGTAAAATGGTCTCCTGATTCGGCAGTGCTTTTGTATTCTGTGCGCGGCACTATCTATTTTGCCAGACCGGACAGTTTTTTCAGTCTTACCAGGGTTGAAGATCGTTTCCGCAGTATCGGGCCCGGGGGAATCGAATCAGTTGACTGGTATTCATCCTCTCATTTGCTGTATATCCATGAAACTGCTGTATACCGAATAGCAACGAATGAACTGTTTACCCGGGCACTGTACAGTGATCTGGTCGGTCCGGGCATATTGGCCGGTAAACTGCCTGTCCGTTTTGACCCATCGGAAGACCGTTTCCGCCCTTCGCCGGACGGAAGAGCGGTCCTTCTGGCAAAGAATGCCCGTGCGGTCTATTATTTCCCTCTTGAGGGAGATGACTATGTCCGTGTAAGGGATCAGCTTGTACAACCGTACCTTTTATTACCAGGAAATACGGCTGTAGTACGTTTTCTGTGGGTTCAGGGATCAACACCCGCGGTTTTGACGACGGCTGTCCAGGATGGCCACAAACTGTTCAGGGTCTGGATGCTTATGGAAACTGATGCTGTACGCCAGTTCAGGGAATTTACTGTTCCTGCCGGAACTGAACAATTTTTACCTTCACCTGACAACCGTTTTCTGGCCTTTCTGTCAGGAAAATCCGGACTGCGGGTATATGATACCTCAGGCTGGAAAGAGTATGCTGTCTTTAAGGATGAAACAGTTGTGTCTGCCGCCTGGGCTGATGACCAGAATATATTTGTCGGAGGAGCCGAAACGGTACGCCGATGGAATATTCGCACAGGCATATCTTCAGTTTTATTCTTGTCTGCTGTCAGTACATATGGCTGGGATGAACAAAACGTACAAGTAGTAGCCGATACGACAAGCCTGGGCCGATTCATGTATGAAGGCGGTTTGCGTTGGAGCGCGGCAGCATCCCGCAGGATTAAACCGGCAATTCAGGCAAATAACAGCTGGCGGCTGTATATCGATCGTACCACCGGTTACTACGATAACATGATATTTGCGCGTTCCATAAAACCGAACGGCGGAACAATCAGGCTTGTTTCAGAACCGCCGGTCAGTTTTGATGCATTATCGGGCACCTCTGTCCGTGACAACGGAACGGGAGTGTTTTCTGCAGGCCCGCGCAGCGGTGAACGACAGGTAGCTCTTGTTTTTGATGCGATTGATTGTCCTGAGGGGCTTGCATGGATTTTATATGTGCTGCGTCAGTACAATATCCGTGCAACCTTCTTTATTAACGGTGAGTTTATACGTCGACATCCGGCTGCAGTAAACGAGATTGTAAAAGCAGGGCATCAGACAGCTTCGATGTTTTTTACTTCCTGGAATCTGTCTGGCACCGGATTCAGGATTGATCGCGATTTTATCATGCGCGGGCTGGCACGGAATGAAGATGACTTCTATGCAGCTACAGGACAGGAATTAACATTGTTATGGCATGCTCCCGGCTATGTCATTTCTCCAGTCATTCTTGATTCGGGAGAAGCAGCCGGCTACCGCTATGTATTTCCGGATGTACCTGTTCCGGACTGGGTAACCGCAGAGGCGGGACGTTCCTTGCCGGGCTTGTATAAGGACGCTTCTTCGATCATTGATGATGTCATGACTGTAAAACGTCCCGGATCGATCATTCCTGTCCGCATCGGCAAGCCGGCCGGTAATCGTACCGACTGGCTTTATCAAAGGGTAGATACCTTAATTAATGCCCTGGTTGAAAGCGGATACCGGATTGTTACGGTTGGGGATCTGATTCAAGGCGCGAGCAAACAGTGAGGCAGCCGCATCCAGATATTTGAGGATTCCGGCAGAAGAATATACTGTTTGTTCGGTAATCAGAGGCAGACGGTAGACAACCTGATCGCCAGAGCGGTATTCAGCCCATCCTGCAACTGTGCCTGCTTGCAGGCTTCCCTTGAGGGAAGTTGACTTGATTATGTATGGACCGCTGATTTCCAGCATTGGCGCCGGTACAGTAAATACTGCGTTTTTCGCAGGAATTAAACGGACAACACCGGGAGTTCCTCCCCAGACGGTGAGGGGAACAGGTTCCGGGGCCTCCATTCGTTCTGTTCGCCAGTTTCGGAATCCCCACTCCATGAGCAGGGTACCATCCTTGATGCGGTATTCATTCCCCTGGGCTGTCCCTGTACCGGGTCCCCCCATTGTTACAGAGATAAATCGTGTTCCGTCGCGTTCGGCAGTAAGTACCAGGTTATATCCTGATTGATAAATAAAACCGGTTTTCAGTCCATCACACCCTTCAAGTACATCCAGCAGCTTATTGGTGTTTTGCTGACGAACAGGCTGTCTGAAACTTCCGGCCGGCAGGTTCCATCCCATTGGATAGGCAAATTCTCTTTGAGAATGAAAAGCCTTTAATGTAGCAGGATACTCTGCGATATAAGTCATGGAAAAATCAGCAAATTCGCGGGCTGTTGTGCTATTGTAGTCGCTTAAACCCGTGGGTTCTACAAATCGAGTTTTTGACAACCCCAACCGTTCTATCTCTTTGTTCATCCGGAGAATAAACGCAGGAACTGATCCTGAAACATGATGGGCCAGTGCGATTGCCGCATCATTGCCGGATACTATGGACATTCCGGTCAGCAGTTCCCGTACTGTAACACGCTGGCCCTGGTCCAAAAACATGAGCGATGAGCCGGGCGGAATATTTCGTGCCCAGGACTCCGGTGGCAGCTGGACAAAGTCATCCAGAGATATTTCTGCAGCTTCCACTGACCTGAGGGCGGTATAGATTGCAGCAAGTTTGGTCATGGATGCAGGGGGAATCGTGGCGTCCGCGTTCCGCTCCAGAAGAATGGTTCCTGATGATGCATCTATCAGGATTGCGGATCGTGCATAAATCTGTCTCGTAATTGCATCGGCTGACGGCTGTGGTGTCCAGAACGGCAGTTCCTGCAGTTCTGCAAGATTTGGCGTTACCGTGTGATGATTTCCGGATTTCCAGTTTGCCCGTGCAATTTCCTGTTCCATTGTCGTTGCGGAATCAGGGTGCTGGATACCTGTTCTGTACAGCATCCAGATGGCGGGGATACACAGCAACACCAGAAATGCTGTAATCAGACGTAACAGACGCCGGTATGCGCGAGAACCGTCCCTGGGACCTTTTCGATTTTTTTTAGAAGTCTGCAAGCCGTGGAGCCCTCGGATACGGTATTACATCACGAATATTTCCCATACCTGTTACATACAGCAGCAAACGTTCAAACCCAAGACCGAAGCCGGAGTGGGGTACTGTACCAAAGCGACGCAGATCCAGATACCACCAATAGTCATCCGGATCAAGGCCCAGGGCTGTTATGCGTTCTGTAAGTATATCAAAGCGTTCTTCGCGTTCCGAACCGCCGATTATTTCTCCCAGACCGGGCACCAAAACATCCATTGCGCGTACTGTTTTACCGTCGGCATTGAGCTTCATATAGAATGCTTTGATTTCTTTGGGGTAATCGGTAACAATAACAGGTTTTTTGTAAACCTGTTCGGTCAGGTACTTCTCGTGCTCGCTTTGCAGGTCGCAGCCCCAGTACGGTTTGTATTCAAATTTATCGGCATTGGCCTCAAGCTGGGCAACAGCTTCAGTATAGGTGATGCGCGAAAAATCTGATGTAGCAACATGACGCAGTGTATCAATCAGTCCGGGCTGTATACGATCGTTAAAGAATTGCATATCGGCGGCACATCGTTCAAGAGCCCAGTTTAAAAGAAACTTGATAAATTCCTCGGCAAGACTCATATTGTCTTCAAGCTCAAAAAAAGCTATTTCCGGTTCAATCATCCAGAATTCGGCAAGATGTCGGGTGGTGTTTGAATTTTCTGCACGGAAAGTCGGACCGAAGGTGTACACACGTGACAATGCCGTTGCGTAGGTTTCAGCTTCCAGTTGTCCGGATACGGTAAGGTTTGCAGGTTTTCCAAAAAAGTCCTGGGAAAAATCCGGTTGTTCCTGCCCGTCCTTGACGGCTGGTTCTTTAGCAAGAGCTTTTAGATCAAGGGTTGTGACCTGAAACATTTCTCCTGCGCCTTCACAGTCGGAAGCAGTAATAATCGGTGTATGAACATAGTTAAAACCTCGTTCCTGGAAAAAAACGTGGATAGCATAGGCAAGCTGGCTCCTTATGCGGGCGATTGCGCCAAAGGTATTTGTTCTGGCTCTGAGATGAGAGATATCACGTAGAAATTCCATAGAATGCTGTTTCTTTTGCAGAGGATAGGTTTCAGGATCGGCCTCACCAAGGACTTCAAGATCCGTTACCGCAAGTTCAACTGTCTGTCCGGAAGCGGGGGACGGTATCAATGTGCCGGAAACACGAACAGATGCTCCTGTAGATACTTTTTTTAACATTGTCTCGGTTTCTGCACTGATACCCTTATCTTTATCTATTGTGGCCTGAATCGATGCAAAACATGATCCGTCATTTATTTGTATGAAGGTGAGATTTTTTGTATCGCGTTTTGTGCGTACCCAGCCGTGAACAATGACAGTTCTGCCATCCGCTTCGGAAACAAGTATTTCGCGTATCAGTTGTGTTTTCATGGATGCAGATTATCATATTGAATCTTTTGCGTCAAAGGCTATTTTGTTGTATAAATATACAAAAGAAACTGTGTCTGACAGTTTTTAAAATCAATTTCAGAAAAAGCATTGCATAAAGTACGAATTCGTGCATAAATATACGTATTAACCCCAGTGGAGAGTATTCCTATGCAAAATAGTATCATAAAGACATCCATGATCACCGATCTGGCCAATCTTGCAGAAAAAAACTGTTACATTGATCCGGAATTATATACGACCTATGATGTAAAGCGGGGATTGCGTGATTCCGACGGCAAAGGCGTCCTGGTAGGCTTGACCCGTATCGGAAATGTGTATGGCTATGATGTTGTTAACGGAAAACCGATAGCTGTTCCCGGAAAGCTTATCTATCGGGGATACGATGTAGAAGATATTGTTCGTGATGTAGAAAAAAGCGACAAGTTCGGTTTTGAACAGGTTATATACTTGCTTCTTTTCGGAGAATTGCCGACAGCAGCTCAGCTGGACGAATTTAATGCCCTGCTTGGAGAAGCCCGCAATCTGCCCGAGAATTTTGTAGAAGATATGATCATGAAGGCACCTTCTCCGGATATCATGAATAAACTGGCCCGCTCTGTACTGGTCAGGTATTCGTATGATCCTGATCCTGAAAACACCTCGCTGGACAACAATCTTTTACAGTGTATACAGTTGATAGCCCAGTTTCCTGCAATGGTTGCCTATGGGTATCAGGCAAAACGCCGTTTTTATGACGGGAAGAGTATGTATCTGCATAATCCCCTGCCGAATCTTTCAACAGCAGAGAATTTCTTGCGTTTGATCCGTGCCGATAAAAACTACGACCGCCTTGAGGCGGAGATCCTTGATATGGCCCTCGTTCTTCATGCCGAACACGGCGGTGGCAATAACTCCAGCCTTACTGTTCATGTTGTTTCATCTGCCGATACCGATATCTATTCTGCCATCAGTGCTGCGGTAGGATCCCTGAAGGGACGGCGACATGGAGGTGCGAATAACAAGGTCATGGAAATGATGGATGATATCAAGGCGAATGTAACTGATTGGTCAAATGAAAAGGCTGTAGGAGACTATCTGCGAAAGATACTGCGCAAAGAGGCTTTTGACGGTTCAGGGCTCGTTTACGGCCAGGGACACGCGGTATACACAATTTCGGATCCCCGCGCAATCTTGTTGCGGGATAAGGCCCGCGAGTTGGCTAATCATAAGGGCTGTATGGATGAATATGATTTGTATTGCCTGATTGAACGTATTTTTCCGGCCATATTCCGTGAGGAAAAAGGTGGAGACAAGAGTATCTGTACTAACGTGGACTTCTTTTCAGGATTTGTGTACACAATGCTGGGAATACCCCGAGAGCTGTATACCCCGATATTCGCTGTTTCTCGTATTGCTGGCTGGGCTGCACACCGGTTGGAAGAACTGGTTTCGGGCGGCCGAATCTACCGTCCTGCCTTCAAGCAGGTAGGTGAGTGTCGTGCCTATATTCCCATATCAAAACGAGCCTGACGCCTTTCTTTTGTAGGAAAACTCTTCACTAACAGGCTGATGACAAAGGCAATTGAGCCTTTGTCATCAGCTTCTTTAATGTCACAATTCTGCAGAAAAGAGAAATAGTCCCGAAGAAATACATAACAGGGTGGTGACAAACATTATGTTTGTCACCACCCTGTCAGTGCAATGTCAGTCTTCTTCGTGTTGTTTGATAAACTCTTTTGCAGCCGCTATAACTTCGTCCGCAATCTTGCCCGAAACCGGATCATAGTGATCAAAACTGACTTCAAAGGAGCCGGTGCCGCTGGTCATAGATCGCAGGTCGATGGCGTATTTAAGCAGCTCATGTTGAGGTACCTGTGCTCTGATTTCTTCAATTCCGTTGCCGACACCAGCCTGACCAAGAATGCGGCCTCGTCGTGAAGATAAATCACTCATTATATCGCCAAGATATGCTGTATCTACAAAAACCGTAAGGTTCATTACCGGTTCCAGCAGGATGGGGCCGGCGTTTCTCATTGCTTCCTTGAACGCGTTCCGTGATGCAATTTTAAATGCCATTTCGGAAGAATCAACCGGGTGTTCTTTTCCATCAAGAACCGTAACCGCAACATCCACTACAGGGTAACCGGCGAGAACACCGTTATCCATTGCCTCTTTAACACCTTTTTCAACACCCGGTATGTACCCCTTTGATATTGCACCGCCAAAAACGGCGTTTGTAAAGGAGTAATTTTCGCCGCGGGGAAGCGAGTCTATTGCCAGTACCACACGGGCGTATTGTCCATGTCCTCCGGACTGCTTTTTATGGGTATATTCTGCCTGCGCCTTGCGTTGAATGGTTTCTCTATACGGGATTCGGGGAAGAGTAGTCTGGATATCAACTTTAGCCTGAGCCTTGATCCGGTTGAGAACAATGTTCAATTGAAGGTCACCCATTCCTGATAATACCGCTTGATGAGTTTCTGCATTAAAGGCATAGGAGAGGGTTTTGTCTTCCTCGCAAGCCCTTAAAAGGTATTCTCCCAGCTTGTCGTCATCTTTTTTATCTTTGGCCGACACCGCCATTGAATAGATTGGAGATGGAGTCCGCAGGGGTACAAAGGGTCGAATATCCGAACTTGCTCCCAGGGTATCATTGGTGCGGGCAAAGGGCAATTTAGCTGCAAGGCCGGTATCTCCAGCCGGCAGTTCCTTGACTTCTACAAGTTTTTTTCCGATTGCACGGAACAATTTACCAATTTTTTCTTTTTTTGCTTCGGTACAGTTATAGACTTCTGTATCAGCAGTCAGTGTTCCGTTGATGACCTTGATATATGACAGTTTTCCCGAGAATTGATCGTTTGTAGTTTTGATCACAAGGGCCGCAAGCGGTGCATCATTTTCAACCTTGACAGCTGATTCGGTTTCATCTTCTTCAATAGAAACCTCCAGTGCTCCTCGCGGTGAGGGTACTATGTCAACAATGAAATCAAGGACAGAGCTCAGGCCTGTTCCGCTGATTGCCGAGCCGGCAAAGGCCGGTACGATGCGGTTATCATGTATTGCCAGTTTAAGGCCCCTGCTGATATCTTCATCAGTAAGTCCTGCCTCATCAATAAACTTTACCAATAGATCCTCGTCGCCTTCAGCTGCAGCTCCGGCTAGAATCTCTCTGGCCCGTTCATATTCAGACTTGAATTGCTCCGGAATAGGGATTTGTCTTTCTTTGCCATTCCCGTCGCTTTCCCATGCAGTTCCGGTTAATACATTGATAGTACCCCTGAAATTTGAACCTGAGCCCATGGGAATGGTTACGGGGCACACCTCTGCATTAAAATTGCTGCGTATAGCCTGAATACAGGAATCAAAATCAGCCCTGTCATCATCCATATGATTGATGTAGACAATTCGGCTTTTGTTGCGTCTGTCCAGCATACGCCATAGTTTAACAGTTTCTATCTGAACTCCGGCTTTAGCGTCAACAAGCATCACAGCAAGCTCCGAAGACCGGAATGCTGTTATTACCTCTCCAATAAAGTCGGCAGAACCAGGAGTATCCCACAGATTGATAACAGTATCTTTCCATGTCAAATGAGCAAGTGAAGCATATACTGATATTGCCCGTTCGGTTTCCTCTGCAGTTGTACTGCTGACCGTTTTACCGGAACCGGCTGCTTCGGCTTTCGGAATCACGCCGGCGGTGAACAAGATGTGCTCAAGCAATGTTGTTTTGCCGGTTTGGCCATGACCGGCGATGGCTACCGTTCGTACCTGTTCAGTCGTGAATCCCATGGAATGTACCTCCGCTGCGTGATGTAACCGGATCAATCTGTTTCGGGAAACGAACCGGTTGAGTACCTTAATCCTACGTTCGGTATGTATGTATTGTCAAGAAAATAATATCCCATTACTATAGAAGGATGGATCAACAACGAAAAACCATACAGGAATTGACCTCAGCACTTGATGGCAAGCTTACACAGCTTTCTGCTGTGTACCGTGATTTCGGTGAGCTCATTCTTTCCGATGCACTTGATCCGGTTGCTCCTGCCGGAATCGTAAGTGATGATGTTCTTAATCAATATAAGACCTTGATGGCTGCCAGAGAAACTGCAACCGCTTCTGTACTTGCTATAAAAGAGTCGGTACAGCGGCAACAAGAACTGCTTGGTTTCCGGAAAGCTCTTGAACAAACACTGAGCGGAGAAGCCGTCACATATTCAACTCTTTTAAGTGCACTTGGAACCGCACTTTTTTCTTCACTGGAAAGCGAAGGCAATGAAACACTTTCGAAAGCCTTTGATCAGGTGCGTTCCTCACAAAAACAGCTGGCCGAACTGGAAAAGACAGCGGCTTCAATTGACGCATCGCTGCGTAACGGAAACCTGTTTACCAAGCTTCATGGTGCAGTAAAGTTGAACGGGTTGAAAAACACCATCAAGATTCAGCAGGAACAGATTGAGGCTTTGATGGGTGATGCTGCTGACCGGCTTGTGACATCCGGGGAGCTGAAAACTGCAGTAGACGCCGGATTTACCGGTGTTGAGGTTGCAGATCTTTTTCAGCAGGTAACTGCAGCACGGAACCAGATTGGCGAAGGCAGACGCCGGGGGGATGATGTAGCCAAAGAGCTTCAACGACTGCGGGAGGTTCTTGCACGGGAAGGCGCTCTGGACAACCCCGGCAGGCGCCTTGATGAGCTCAGACAGCATATTCATGACACCGATCGCCGTATAGAGTCAGTTTCATCGCATGCCGCACGGGATTATGCTGATCGCTTCCTGTCAGATGACGGGCAGAAACTTGCAGATTCAACCTCCGGGTCCCCCTGGTCTGACCGTCTTGATATGGTAGCCTCAACAAGATCTGATATATCACGCACAAGAAAGAAAATAGAGTCTCTGGAAACAGCGATTAGTATTGAAACTATCGCCCGGGCAATAGCTGCTATGGAACTTTCAATAGCAGAAAACAGACGGAAAATTGAGGCACTTCAGGTTGCAAATACAGACCTTGAAAGACGGATTGCACAATCCCGTGATGAAAAGCAGGAGTTAACCGCCCACAAGGAAAAGTTGGATAACCTTTTATCTTCTTCCTGATTTCGCCCGTGACGAAGAAGATTAATTCTGATATACTGTCACGGTTATGGCTAAACGAAAACAGGAATACGACGAATCCAAGATAAAAACCCTCAGCTCACTCGAGCACATACGTCTGAGAACAGGTATGTATATCGGGCGTTTGGGGGATGGGACTAACCCGGATGACGGTATTTATATTCTTGTCAAAGAAGTTATTGATAACTCCATTGATGAGTTTATTATGGGTAATGGAGACCGGATTGACATTACCCTGAAGGATAATCAGGTTACCGTCCGGGACTATGGGCGGGGCATTCCTCTGGGAAAAGTTGTTGAGTGCGTTTCTGTTATAAATACAGGAGCAAAGTACAATGATGAGGTCTTTCAATTTTCGGTCGGTCTCAATGGAGTAGGGACCAAGGCTGTAAATGCACTTTCCAGTCACTTCAGAGTGATGTCGGTTCGCGACGGGAAGTGCGCGGAAGCTGTCTTTGAGCGTGGTGTCCTGAAATCTCAACGCACCGGAACAGTTAAGCCGGGAGTAAAAAACGGCACCCTTGTGGAATTCATTCCGGATACAGAACTCTTTGATAATTATGAATTCAATCTGGAATATCTTCAAAAACGTATCTGGAATTATGCGTATTTGAACGCCGGCCTTGTACTGAATTTTAATGGCGAGAACTATAAATCTGAAAACGGTTTGCTGGATCTGTTGAGTGCCGAGGTTGGCGATGATCATATCTATCCGGTAGGGTATTACAAAGGTAAACAGCTTGAGTTCGCGTTTACACATTCCAACAATTACGGTGAGAACTATTTTTCTTTTGTGAATGGACAATACACTTCAGATGGTGGAACACATCTTTCTGCTTTTAAGGAAGGTTTTCTGAAAGGAATTAATGAGTATTTCCGCAAGAATTTTAAAAGTGAAGATGTGCGTGAGGGCACAACTGCAACTGTTGCAGTCAAGATTCAGTCACCGATTTTTGAAAGCCAGACCAAAAATAAACTTGGCAATACCGAGGTGCGAACCTGGATTGTAAACGAAACGAAGGCTGCTGTTGATGACTGGCTGCATAAAAACCCTGAAGCAGCCCGACTTCTTGAGCAGAAGATAGTTGCCAATGAACGTCTTCGTACAGAGCTTAACAGCGTCAAAAAAGAAGCAAAGGAAGCAGCCCGAAAAATTGCCTTGAAGATTCCCAAGCTGCGTGACTGTAAATTTCATCTTGGAGATCCGAAAAAAGGCGATCAGACAATGATCTTCATCACTGAGGGTGATTCGGCCTCCGGTTCGATGATATCAAGTCGCGATGTATATACCCAGGCAATCTTTGGTCTTCGTGGAAAACCCGAGAATATGTATGGTAAAAAACGCGCTGATATATACCGGAATGCCGAATTGTACAATATGATGATGGCACTTGGAATAGAAAATGATATCAGTGAACTGCGTTATGCCCGCATCATAATTGCAACCGACGCCGATAATGACGGTTTCCATATTCGCAACCTCCTTTTAACGTTCTTTCTCAGTTATTTTGAAGAATTGGTAACATCGGGTCGTGTATATATTCTTGAGACCCCGTTATTCAGGGTGCGAAACAAGAAAGAAACCCTCTATTGCTATACAGAAAAGGAACGAGATTCTGCAACCGCAAAACTGGGTTCAACCTCTGAGGTTACCCGATTCAAGGGACTGGGAGAAATCAGTCCCAGGGAATTCGGTCAGTTTATAGGGCAGGATATCCGTTTGCTTCCGGTCACTGTGCAATCATTGAAAAATATACCCGGAATACTGGAGTTTTATATGGGAAAAAATACCCCTGACCGGCGCGAGTTTATTATGAAGAATTTGCTCGCCGAGGTGGATGTTTGATATGGATTATATTAAAAGCCTTTTTAACAAAAACTTTCTCGAATATGCCAGCTATGTTATAAGGGACCGGGCAATTCCTGATCTGGAGGACGGATTAAAGCCGGTACAGCGACGAATAATGCATTCGTTGTTTGAAATGGATGATGGAAAATTTCATAAGGTCGCAAATGTTGTTGGTCATTGTATGAAGTATCATCCCCATGGCGATGCTTCTATCGGCGGAGCACTTGTGGTGCTTGCCAATAAAGAACTCTTCATAGACCGCCAGGGAAATTTTGGTAATATTCTTACAGGTGATGATGCATCTGCGGCACGTTATATCGAATGCCGTTCAACACCTCTTGCCAAAGAACTTTTATACAATCCCTCAATTACCAACTATGTTCCATCTTATGACGGCCGTAATAAAGAACCTGTCGCTTTTCGTGCAAAGCTTCCCCTGGTTCTTGTTCTTGGCGCAGAAGGTATTGCTGTCGGAATGTCGACACGGATTCTTCCCCATAATATTCGCGAAGTGATAGCGGCAGAAATTGATTGTCTGGAAGGAAGACCCTTCACCTTGTATCCTGATTTTTTGTCCGGAGGTCTTGCTGATATTTCCGGGTATAATGACGGAAACGGGAAAATACTTGTACGCGCAAAACTTGATACATCTGATGAAAAACGGGTTGTTGTCAGGGAGCTGCCATTTGGAAGCACTACCGAAAGTTTGATTGCTTCAATAGAAAACGCAGCACGTTCAGGAAAGGTAAAGATCTCCGAGATTAATGATTATACTACCGACAAGGTAGAGATAGAAATAAAACTGCAACGCGGTGTGTATACCGATGATGTCCTTGATGCTCTTTACGCCTTCACTGAATGTGAACAGTCTGTTTCCTGTAATTTGCTGGTAATTAAAGATAATTATCCTGTACAAATGACTGTTGGCGAGGTTATCAGATTCCATGCAAAACGTCTGGTTCAGATTCTGAAAGAAGAATTGGAGCTTGAACAGGCAACCCTGACTGACCGTTTGCATATGCGAACACTTGAACGCATATTTATCGAGGAACGCATCTATAAAAAGATTGAACAGATGAAAACGGCAGAAGGAGTTATCCAGTCTGTCTTAAAGGGTTTTGAACCCTTCCGTGCAGAGTTGATTCGCGATGTAACTGAGGATGATGTAGAACGTTTGCTCAAAATTCCGATTCGAAGAATTTCTTTGTATGATATAAACAAGAATCGTGAAGAAGTAAAACAGATCAATGATCGTTTATCGGAAATTAAAAAACTGTTGCGCAATCTTACAGCTTATGCTGTAACAACCCTTAAGGGCGTTTTATCGCGACTTGATAAGGATGAAACGGCGAGAAAAACTGACCTTAAAAGCTTTACCAGGGTAGATGCGCGGGAGGCTGTCAATCGAGATACTCCTCTGCGATATGATCCGGAAACCGGATATCTTGGAACAGCTGTTTCAGGCGGTCAGGAAATTCTGAAGGTAACACCCTATGACCGCATAATTATTCTCAGAAAAAGCGGTGTATATACAGTAATGGATGTGCCTGAAAAACTTTTTGTTGATAAAGGTTTGTGGTATTGCGGTTTTGCCGAGAAAGAGGTTTTACAGAAAGTTCTTTTTACGACAGTATACCGGGATAAAAAGACTGGTTACCCCTGTATTAAACGTTGTCGCATAGATGGTTATATACTTAATCGGGATTATCTTATCGTTCAGGACTCGGCAGAGATACTGCTTGTTGCAACAAAGGAGAAATTCTCTTTCACCGTTTCGTACAAGCCGAAACCGAGAATTAAAACCCTCGCACAAACTTTCAAGGCTCAAGACTATGCAGAAAAAGGTCTTAAAACTCTTGGTGTGCGTTTGGCACCCCGTGAAGCGGTCTCCTGCATGATTGATGAATCATCCGGTGGTCTTAAGAAAGCTGCAGAGGCAAAGGCTTCAGCAACGAAAACTGCCGCATCAGACAAGAAAAACAGCACTACAGTAAAGAGCAAACAAAGCAAAAAATAAAGTAAACGGCAACCGTTTTTAACGGTTGCCGCTCTTTATGTGAGGCAAATCGATGCCTTGATTGTTTGTTATATTTCAGCAGTTTGACACGAGTGATCAGTCAATTACAAAATACATCGTAGTTGTTCCCGAAGGCGATGTTGGTTTTGAAACACCGGGACCCGATCCGGGACCGCTTGCCCTGATAGGTGATCGTTCCTCGGTAGATGGAAGATTTGATAATCGTATTGGATTGAGGTCCTGAAACAACATCGTTATGGGTCCTGTAACCGTTTCATCAAATAAGGCAAGTTGTTGCCCGGCATTTCCGATTCGGGACTGTCCAACAGCGCTTATATATAAAACCGAGCCCTGTGATATTCGCACAGTGTCACCTATTTCAAAAACAGTACCCCTGACAGACGCAGTGGCTACCGGGCTGCGTACCGTAAACCCGTTTCGCTTGTTATCAAGGGGATTCACCTCTGCCTTGATATTTCCAACTTCGAGATACAGGTCTGTTTCCACAATATCGGATTTCTCTGTAAGTTCATTAAGGGTCATTCTTGTAAGTGGTTTTACTGAAATAACTGAAGCCCCCAATTTGATCGTTGCCTCTGACCGGAAACCTGTCGAGATCATTGTACCGGCCATAATTGTGTCTCCGACAGAAACAGTCCTCCATACTCCTCGGCTGTCCTGCATTTCTACTTTTCCGTTGACACTCATAACCTCGCCGTTCAGTGCAAGAACCGGTGATACGACAAGCATGGCGATAATAAGCAATGCTATGTATTTTTTCATTTTCGAACTCCTTTAGTCCGTGAATTAACACCCTGAACAAAATTGCTCAGGGCACAGTTCTTTTCAGAGATCAAGAATTGCCTTTAAGGCTACTTGATACTTCATATCATCATTGTTGGGAAACAACAGATCGGTTCCAAGCTGAAAACGAAGGTCACTGGTTGCACTTACTGTTGCTCCAAGCGAAACCTCGGTGGCGTTATACAAACCGTCGTTATCGATCAGTTCTTCCTGGTTTATGAATACTTTCAACCCTGTTGAAAGGTTAAAACTTCGTGTCGGGTTGATATTCCATCCAGCTGAAATTCGAAAGAGATTTCCATACCCATTGCCGTACAAAGTGCCTGCCGGTTTATAGGTAACTGGAATAAATTCGGAAAAGATCGCATTGTTTGGTGGTGAATACAATAACTCTGTATAGACATGGTTTATTGAACCCGGGAAAAAATCAAGGCGGGCAGTTGCAATACCCGAGAGGACAGAATAACTGGTGCCTTCATCCTCAAGAATACCATTTTCAATAACTGTGTTAAGTGAATAAAAAAGATTCTTTAATCCCAACGGCCCATTCAGCCCCAGGGTAAGAAAGATCGTGTGGATCGACTGTTCATAGTTATCCTGTAACATCGTGCGCAGGTCGAATTGTCCCGTCGCTTCTGCAATAAAATCAGAAGATCCAAGAAGCTCGGGAATTTGAATGGCAGCTTTTCCAATAATTCTGGATGATCCGAAAGCATACAGTTCCTCGGTTACAGATTCGGCGCGGTCATCGTTGGTCATCAGCAGGGCGCCTGAGCGCACATTCAATAAACCTGTATAACCGGCAAAGAGCTCCAGGTTCCCGAATCCAAATATACCGAAAAATTGTACACCGTCTGCTTTGGAATCAAGATATAAGCTCGAGGTATCGGAAACAGGAATACGGCCAATATCCATCGTGATTGATTTTGCCGAGTCATTTGCAAGCTGAAAGGAAAGACGAAGAAGATCCAGATTGATTACAAGAGAATATTCGTTAGCCAATATTGGCTTGGTTGCAAGTATACTTCCTTCAATATCGAGCCGGCTGGTTCCATCATTGTTAAAGGGTGCTGAAACCCACAGTGTTGCCTTGTGGTCATAGTATAAACCAAAATCATCAGCAGATTTTGTTCCCACTGTGTTGTTCAGTTCCATTCCAAGATCAAAGGCCACTGCCTGTGTGATAAGGAGTATTGTCAGAAACAGTGCAAATAATAGTGTTTTTTTCATTTTCTTATTCCTTCTCGGATCCAAGCAAGGCGTTAAAATAAGCTGCTGTTTCCTTGGCTCCGGGCGGATCCTGTAACACAACTTCCGGATACAGTTCATAGAACCTGCCGAGTACACGTATAACATCCCGGCCTGAAAGAATATAATCAGGATCACGGTTGTTAATCCATAAACCTGTATGCTTCAACTCACGGAAAGCATAACGCGGTGATTTGAAGATAGTCCAGAATATTCCACCTTTGATTTCATAGTGTTTCATAAGAAAAACAGAAACATTTTTTGCCTTCAGTGGTAAATCTGCCGCAGATCGATAGGGAAAAGATCCATAGCGGTCACAGAAGGTATATGCTTCGAAGGGTGTTCCGGAACGTCCCTCAGAACTGGCAATCATGTAAGAGAAGTCCTTTAGATCGGCAACAGGTTTGTTCAGTATTTCTGTTATTACTGCGGCATCCTGGGCAACCAGCAGGGTTGTCAGCATGGTGAGCAGTACCGGAATAAGTATAATTTTTTTCATTGTGCATCCCCTTCATCCATGATGATGATTTCTACACGGCGGTTTTTTGATCGTCCTTCTGTAGTAGAATTATCTCCCAGCGGCTCCTGTGCACCTTTGCCTTCAATCATAATGGAACCTGATTGACGAAACCCTTTGGTCACCAGAAACTCTGCAACAGCTTGTGCTCTTTCGGTAGAAAGTTGTATCAGTTCATCCGTATCGGATTGTCCCGGATCGGCTGCATGACCTACTATTTTAAGTTCTCTGTTTCCAAGTGATTCAAGAATTGTTCCTACTTTCTCAATTTTTAACTGTTCAGCAGCAGTAAGACGTGCTGATTCGGGTTCAAATTGTATATTTTCCATCGACAATACAATTCCTTCATCAACCTGTTTGACCTGTATGTCTGCAACCTGGGCAGTTGTTATTTGCCTGCTGATCTCTGCAATGGTCTCCTTGCGGGCAATGTCCGCTATGGTTACGATCAGTTCTTCAGTTACACGATGTGTCATGAGCGAAGAAGTATCATCAAACCGGTACTGAAGTTCTTCCGAGAGTTGGGTTTTTTTGGGGCTGCCGGAAACATTATCCCACCAGATATGCATCCGTGAGTAGCCGCTCAAGCGCTCTATTCCGCTTTGCTGGGCAATGGTTTTTGGAAGTATCAAAAATGGATGCCATTCTGCAGCGATATAATCGTAAGATCTGTTGTCTATGGATCTTTTTCCGATGAACTGGTAGGTCACCATAACAGTGATTTCAACAGGTACCTGTATTCCGAATCCGGCAAGGTTAATGCTGACTATTGCCGGCGCTTTCCAGCTGTCTCCCGGTTCAATGTTTCCTTTGGGGAACGATGGCAGATGCTGGATATACGGAATCGTGCTTTGCCGGATAGCAACGGTTTCCTGAAGTACAGTCTGCTGCGTTGTTGACGGGGGTTTCTGTGCCCGTGTTGAAAGGCCTATAACAGATTCATGTACCGTTATGGTGGTTTCATACTGTTTACCTGTGTTTGCTTGCCATGTAAACACTTCGGTATATGCAGAAGCTAAAACCAGTATACTGACGGCTGCTGCAATCGCACACTTTTTCATGCTCATCATTCACTCCTTGTACCCATTATATACTATAGCCTAAACCAGGAAAATATAAAGAAAAATTGTAAAATTTGTGTTATAAGTCGCTTTTTTGTTTTATTTGAAACGGTATATGCCAGATACATAGTTGATGTGTTATACTGATTTATGTCGTTACGGTCTGATAATTTGATGCTGGATACTTCAATTTATCTGACAGTATTATATCACGGTCTTTGAAAGACTCTTTTTTCTTACTTTTTTGTTAACCGGGAGTACAAAAATGAAACATATAGATGGGCTTATGGAGCTTGCAAAAAAGAAGCTTGAATATGTTGTAGCTTTTGGTGTAGTTGCCCTGGTTTTAATTTTGTCGATTATTCCACAGTTTTCTACCCTGGAATTGGGGTTTTATAACCTTTTAGTAGGTATAAAACCCGAAGTAAGTGAACGGTCCGATATTTTGTTGCTTAATATCGACGATCTTGCTATCGAAGAAATCGGTGCCTGGCCCTGGAGCCGGGATGTTATGGCCGATGTTCTTATTCGATTTCGCGAGGCAGGAGGACGGACTGCGGTATTTGATATTGAATATTTATCTCCCGGACAATCGGGCGTTAACCGGACATATGTTCGTACTGAATTCCCTGAACTGTATGAATCTGTTCAGAATGAAATACTTGAGTATCTTGCCGAATTTTCTGCAGCAATCGCCAACCGGAATATTCCGTACTCCGATGCACTGGAAGTCGGTACGGAAATGGCTTCTTATATTGAAATGAGAATGACAGATCTTGCCGATTCAATCTCCGGTAATATTTTTCGTGATAATGATGAATATTTTGCCCAGGCAATACGGTTTTTTGGTGCCACCTATCTTACTGTTAACGCTGCAAAAATAAACACAAAAGAAGAGGCAGAGGAGTTTGCACAGTGGGCCTGGGAAAACATGCTTTTACGTTCGGTAGAGGATCCTGCTGGTCGTATTGCCTCCGATAATGCGTTTACCCGCTCTGAAGAGAAGCTTCAGGAGGGAATTACTCCGGCGATTTTGCCTTTGCTGCGTGTAGCTCGTGGGGCCGGGTTTCCGAATTCAATTATTGACAGGGATGGAGTAAGACGGCGGATCGAACTGCTTACCGAGTATAACGGCCGTTATGCAGGACAGCTGGTTTTTGTACCTATAATTGATATCCTTCAGCCGGAAAAAATCATCCGCCGGGGCAACCGTCTTGTACTGGTTCAGGCACTTGATCCTCAGGCGCTTGATGCAGGTGTCGAAAGGCGTCGTGACATCTCTATACCTCTGGATCGGCATGGCCGGCTTTTAATAAACTGGCTGAAACAGCCGTTCGTCGATCCGGTCAATCCTGAAAATGGCAGCTTCAGAAATATCTCTGTTTATGCTTTAAAGTCGCTTGATGAAACTGAAGAAATTCTTATAGGCAATCTTGTCACCATAGAAAATCTGGGGATACGGACAGCTGCGGGCTATCTTTCCTATCGTGAGGCTGCATTGTGGCTCCATGACTACTATCGTGATCTTGAACGATGGAAAAACGGTCTTATGGAAGGCAGCCGTGAGGATTTTGATGAGTATTTTTCAGCACGCACAGAATTCTTTGAAATGTATGGAGAGTTTCTGGAAGGAGGATTTGATACCGAAATTTATGAAACTATTTCAAGAGTACGCGAAAGAACCGGTGATGCCTCGTATGATGAACTTATAGATCGATTGCGTTCAAACTTTGACAGCTACAGACTGATATACCGGACTTATAAAGACCATGTTGCAGAGCTTCGCTCCGCCTGTGAAGGTTCTTTTGCCGTGATCGGGTATAGCGGGGTTGGTACTTCGGATCTGGGTGTTAACCCGTTCTGGCGGGCATATCCGAATGTTGGAACACATGCCAATATATATAATACGATAATGACCGGGGAATACATCACTCCTGCTGCTGTCTGGATTTCATGGCTTGTAGCGCTTGCGTTTTGTTATGCGGTTGCCCTGATTAACCGCAAGCTTAAGTCACTTTCATTACGAATACTGTATGGTATTGGCGCCACCTTTGTGGTCTTTATCCTGGGCGTTCTTCTTATGTCAGTTTTCCGCATCTACCTGGAAATGCTGGTTCCGCTGGTTTCCGTATTTGTGACATTCATTCTGATATCAATTCTCCGGTTTATTTTTTCCGAACAGGAAAAGAGTTTTATCCGAAAGGCATTCACCATGTATTTGTCCTCAGAAGTTGTGAATGAGATTGTTGAGAACCCTGACTTGTTGCGCCTGGGCGGGCAGGAAAAAAACATTACAGCCCTGTTTACAGATATTAAGAGTTTTTCAACCTTGTCAGAAAAAGTCACTCCTGAACATCTTGTAGAAATTCTCAATAAGTATCTGACGGTTATGAGCGATATTGTGCTCGATCAAAAGGGTACTATTGATAAATATATCGGTGATGCAATTGTATCGTTCTTTGGAGCTCCGCTGGATTTACCTGATCATGCTGCCCGTGCCTGTTATGCTGCCATCAGAATGAAACAGGCCGAGGACAAACTGAACGAAGAACTGATAGCCTCGGGTGACATCCCGATGCCCCTGTATACCCGTATCGGCATAAATACCGGGGCAATGGTTGTCGGAAACATGGGTACTGACAATAAAATGAACTATACCATCATGGGAAATGATGTAAACATGGCTGCCCGTCTTGAAGGTGTCAATAAACAGTACGGAACATGGATTCTGGTTGCAGAATCAACCTGGAATGAAACAAATGGGCTTTTTGTGGGCAGAAGACTTGACCGTGTCAGGGTAGTTGGAATTGATAAACCCGTGCAGCTGTATAATATTCTGGGTGTCCGGGCAGAGGCTGACAAACAACTGCTGGAGATGGTAGATGCTTTTCACACTGCTCTTGACTTGTATCTTGACCGTCAGTTCAAGGAGGCTGCTGAAGGTTTTGCAGTTGTTCATCAGAATAATCCTGATGATTATGCTTCAAAAATCTTTATGGAACGCTGCCGCGAACTTGCCAAAACCGGAGTACCGGCTAATTGGTCAGATGTGATCTCGATGACATCCAAGTAAGACCCCGGTAAACGGTTTATGTGTCAGCTGCCTGCGCTTTCGTAGGCTGCAAGTCCCCTGTTCCATAACAGTCGTCCCAGGAATACCAGTACAGAACCGGCAATCACGGTGCCCCCAAGAGTAAACAGGGTGTGCTGGCCGGTTAACAACCAGGTTGCCGGATAATACGCAGTAAAAGCAAACGGAAGAATATAGGTGATCAGGCTTTTAATCAGTATGTTGTAGATTGTAACCGGGTACTTGGCAAAGTCGCTGGTCATATACATCATGTGCAGAAGGCTTCCGGATTGCTTTGTCCACAGGGCTACCGAGGCGAAGATAATTTTTACTCCCGTGTAGATCATGGTACCGAAGATTACCGCGAGTATAAAACCGGCTACAAAACCGGGAGTGACGGCAACAGCAAGCCGCCTTCCTGCAAGTATTACCAGTACTAAACCGGTTAACAGTTCGCCCAGCGCATCAGGTTCAAACCCTTCCATGAGAACATGCAATAGAGGATCAACCGGACGGGTCAGGTACTTGTCAAATTGACCTCTTCGTATCAGAAAATAGGCCACTTTCCACAGGTTATCGGCATACAGATGATCAATACCCCGCGGAATTAACGAATACCCGTAAATAAAGATGATCTGATCGACAGTCCAGCCTTCAAGCAGGGGGATGTTGGTAAACAGAACAAAAATAAAAAGGATATTGAAAAACTGACCGAGAAAGAATGCGACTGCTCCGGTCATAAAGTCTACTCGATATTCAACCAGACGTTTAAGAAATTGAGCGATGAAAATGGAGTACAGCCGGATAAAACGGCGAAAACGTTCTAAAAGTCGTTTCATATCAACCTCCCTGGACGGTCAGGTGACGGATAGTAAACCGCCAGATCAACGTGGAAAGGAGATACAGCGCTCCGATCCAGAACAGTTGTATTGCCAGTGCTTCGACAATCCTGAATCCTTCAAACATTCCCGTATAGATCATTACCGGTGTATATCGCATGGAAGCAAAGGGCAGGAAATCCATAACCGTACGGGCCCACAAGGGAAAGAAAATCAATGGAATCATTCCCCCGGATAAAAAATTCAGAATGCCGAATTTAAGCAGATTAAAACCCCAAAGGTTTTTTAATACAAAAGCGAGAAAACCGAAACAAAGATCAAAAAAGAACATAACAAGGTAGCTTAATGCGGTGCTGACCAGATACAAGCCGAGATTAACCGGCGAGAAGTGAATTATGCCGGTCTGAATGTAGCGGAATATTTCCAGTCCTGTAAAAATCGGCAAGAGGATAAGCAAGACAGTTATAAGTTTGCCCCCAAGCTCCGTGAATAAAAGACTCAGATTAAAACTGACCGGTTTAATCATGCGCATCGAGATGGTTCCTTCAATAATTTCCTCTCCGACGGCATAGGATGCATCTGTTCCTGCGAGAAATCCCGTGATGTTGGCGACAAAAATATAAACGGTCATATCGAGCAGAGAGAAACCACTGATTATCCCTCCGGGCGTATTAACAAATACGGCCTTCCATAAATAGTACATGACGAAGGTAAAAAAAATCTCTCCGAAGAAAAACCCGAGAAAATTCCATTTATACGCCATAGCTGACTGTATACCGGCACTGGTAAAAGGCAGATATGCTTTCAGTCTCACAATGTCACCTGCTTTTGATAGACGCGTCGAAGAATTTCTTCAATATCGATATCCTTGACCGCAATGTCGGTTACACGCACCGCCTTGAGTACGGTCGCGAGCATATCGGGAAGGGAACATATTCCCGCATTGAAGCGCACGGTTACCTGGGTTCCATCCTGCTGAACCGCAAGATCCTCGTGTTCCTTGAATTTGATCAGTTCGATCTGTTCCGGGCTTTCAAGAACAAAGGAGATTTCACGTATTTTACCGAATGTTTCGCGGACCCTGGCAAGGTCTCCATCAAAGACCAGTTTTCCTTTATCTATCAAAACAATACGCTTGCACAGAAGTTCTATATCGCTCAGGTCGTGTGTGGTAAGAATAATAGTGGTTTTTTCAGTTCTGTTGATTTCCTTGATTGCCTTGCGGATAGAATCTTTAACCACTATATCAAGCCCTATTGTCGGTTCATCCAAAAACAGGACACGCGGATTATGAAGCATGGATGCAGCAATATCGGCCCGCATACGTTGACCGAGTGAAAGTGTCCGTACAGGACTGGACATAAACGGACCCAGCTCCAGAACACCGTCAAGAAATTCCATCCGTTTTTTGTATTCCGGAGTTGGTATGTTGTATATTTCTTTAAGAACACTGTATGTTTCAGTTAGCGGTAAATCCCACCAAAGCTGGGTTCTTTGGCCGAATACAACGCCGATTTCCCTGACGTATTTTTTTCGCTCTTTTTGGGGGATATACCCGTTTATTTTACACCATCCGGATGTAGGGGTAAGAATTCCTGTAAGCATTTTAATGACTGTTGATTTACCGGCTCCGTTCGGACCGATAAAACCGAGGATTTCTCCTTCGGCAACCGAAAAGGAAACGTCATCGACCGCGTGGACCAGTTCTACCTGTTTGCGGAAGAGGCTTTTTACACTGCCGGCAAGACCCGGTTCCTTGATAATCTTCTTAAAGTCTTTTACGATGTGATGTGCTTCAATCATGGGTAATACATTACCTTGTTTTGAATTCAGCGTCAATACCTGGAGGTTCCGGTGTTAGAGTTAATGGCTCCAAATACGACGGAGATCGTAGTAAAAAAATCCAGATTTTTGGCAGAAGCTATTCCGGTCGGAACACAGCAGGAGGCACGGGAGGTATTGCGGACTCAAAAAAAAAGGTTTGCCGATGCCGCTCATGTAGTGCATGCCTTCGCTGTCGGGCCTGAAGGATTGATTTACGGTTGTTCAGATGATGGTGAGCCGCCGGGTACTGCCGGACGACCCGTCCTGGAGGTGCTTAAAGGTTCCGGTATAACCCGGGTCCTGGTTACCGTAACACGCTGGTTCGGTGGTACCCTGCTTGGTACAGGAGGCCTGGTGAAAGCGTATGGTGATGCGGCAAAGGCTGTGCTATCCGGAGCCGAGACCCGTCAGCTGACTCTTTTTTGTAATTTTCAGGTAGACCTGCCGTATACGCTGCATGAGAAAATACTGCGTGAACTGAAGGCTGCCGGAGTACAGGAAATATCAGAATCTTTTGATGTTGCAGTATCCCTGCAGGGCTCGGTAGAAGACAGAGAGTGGGAACGAATAAAGCAACTCATTATTGAGCTCAGTGCCGGTCAATGTACCGCACGGTTATTATGATAAAATCGGAAGGGGCTCCAAGACGGAATTTCAGCAGCTGCCCACCGTACCCTGCACCATTTGAAATTACTACCGGCGTACCGTCTTTTAGGACAGTACCGGTACGGTATTTTTGACCATACCCGGATGGAATAACCGGTGCCCACCCAAAGAACGTGATCTGCCCTCCGTGAGTGTGTCCGCTGACCATCAAATCAAATACAGATAAATCAATTTTCTCTGCAAAATCCGGATTATGGCTTACAAGGATGGTGAACCCGTCTGTGGGGATGATATCGAGAAAACGTTTCATCGGGGGGAAAACATCACGAAAATCATTGATCCCGGCCAGTGTTATACCGTTTGGCAACATAATCGCAGTTTCATCAAGAACAACAATTCCGGCTGTTCTAAGTGTCCGGATCGTCAATGCACGGCCGGTATAAAAATCATGATTACCAAGTACTGCGTATACACCGTCTTGTGCTGAAAGGAATGCGGCTTCACGGGCAAATTCTCTTATGCGGCGGGTACCGAAAACGTTGTCTCCTCCGATGATGATACAGTCCACATGGCTTGAATTGAGCGCGGTAAACAGTTTTATCAGTCTGGATCGAGAGAAATTATTTCCGTAGTGAATATCGCTTACAAAAGCGATACGATAGCCATCCATTTCAGGAGTGATGTTTGGAGATGTGATTTCAACCTCACGGATGTGTTGCACCCCGGCTGCAGGATATGACAGGCAGGCTGTTGCAAACAAGACAGGTAGTGTAAAAGCTGTTATCAATAGTGCGGGAAAACAAAAACGGGCATGCATGGTATGCAAACTATACCGGGGATTACAATTTTCAACAATATTGGTAGCAGTTATCATGGATTCACAAGTCTGTTACAATAACCAGCAATGGAACCCTTATCATTTGACCAGCTTTCACCGGATGTAATTCTTGAGGTCGTGGAAACGCATACCGGCGTGTTTCTTGACGGTGTAATTCATCCATACAACAGCTATATAAACCGGGTTTTCGGTTTAACCGACGAGGACGGTAACAGGATTATAGTCAAATTTTATCGACCCGGGAGATGGTCAGAAGCTGCAATTCGCGATGAACATCTTTTTTTGTTTGATTGCCGGGATGCGGAGATTCCTGTTGTCGCGCCGCTTGAAGGTATCAGGGGTGATACCCTTGGAAACGCAGCCGGTGTATATTTCGCTGTATATCCTCTGTGCCGGGCACGCAGCTTTGAATGCAATAATGGTGATGATTATCTGCGTATCGGACGGGTTATAGGCCGCATGCATGCCCTTTCACGGAAGCGGAGCGCACCGCAACGGCTGGTTTTGAACCCTGAAACTACCACCGCCTCTTACATTTCTTCACTTCTTTCCCTCCAGCTGGTTCACCCGGATTGTCTGGATGATTTTCGCACAGTCTGCGATGAAGCACTTACGCACATCCGGGATCTTTTTGATTCTGTTGATTCCATCCGTATTCACGGTGATTGCCATTTCGGGAATATTTTGCAAACTGCCGACGGGGTAGTAACCCTGATTGATTTTGACGATATGATGACAGGACCTGCGGTTCAGGATCTGTGGCTGTTGTTGCCGGACCGCCTGCCGCAGGCAAGCGCCGAGCTGAATCTGCTTCTGGAAGGGTATGAGCAGTTCAACTCATTTGATCGCAGGACTTTGGATTTGATTGAACCGCTGCGCTTCATGCGTCATATTTATTTTTTAAACTGGGTTGCCAGTCAGCACGTCGATACCGGATTCAGTGAACGCTACCCCGGCTGGGGCAGCCGTTCATTCTGGATCCGTGAAGTA
>CAZXJV010000029.1:0-28849 GCA_964641135.1 uncultured Treponema sp.
GCATTCTCTGGGAAACTTTGTGTTTCCCGGCATGGATGAAACCCGCTATGGCGAACAGAGCATGCTGCTTCTTATAGGTCTGGTGGACGGCCATCCTGTGTATCTTGATGCCATACCGGTCCGCATCAACAACACAATTCTTTCTGTGGACTCAAGCGGAAGTATCCTTGCCCGGTTTCTGCAAGAAACAGAACGGCTCCACCGGTAATAATCTGCAGCGTTATTCCAGGTTTAATCCTCCCAGATACTGTTCATACACAGCAAGTGCGTTTCGTGCAGCAGTGCGTGCAGTTTCCAGCTGTCCAGAAACAGAACCTATCTCGGCTTCCAGCGTTGTCAGCTGCTTCATAAAATCACGGCCCTGTACGCTTTCCCGTCCTGCGGCTTCAATATTCCGTCGCACCCGGTCCTGTTCGCCGGCCAGCTCGGTCCGCCGGTTCTGCAGATCTGTTACCTGCTGTGCAGCATCATCAGCCTGACGTTTCAGGGCCACAGCCCGCTCAAGGGCTGTGCGGATGCGTGCAGGGATTTCTCCGTTTGTGGACCAGGCAAGGATGGACTCAGGCCGCTGACGGACCAGAACAACCGTTTCGCGCACTATACGGCGTTCACGCACCGGAAGACTCACTTCGCCCCCTGCAGCAACCGGAACCTTAAAGCGATACATGTTCTCTGTTTTTTCTTCATACTGGACAGGCTCGATCAAATCCTGACCGGCAGACACCGGATGCTCAACAACTATCGTGCGGTTTTTACCGCTTGAATTCTTGAAGGTATAGGTACGGGTTGCGGTTACCCGCCGGGATATGGTCATAACACCGCGAACAACTGTTACAGAGGCGGTTTCACTTGCACTCGACGAAGAAGCCATTGCCCGCACCTGAAGATCCTCTCCATAGGCGATTAAACGCCGTTCGTTTTCCGGAAAAAATTCTATCAAGGCATCACCTGCATAACTATTGTCGTCAAATACAGTCACCGGCCCTGCAGGAAGCTTCATACCGCTGGTATTTTCCAGCCAGGCGCACAGCATCGGATGCTGGCCGCTGCCGGAATATACAGAAACTTTTTCGGCCTTTATTCGCGTTTCGGTCAGCGGAATCATCGCGCTTTGCCTGCGGTCCAGGGTAACCGGAGCACGTACGGTAAATTCAAACTGGTCACCTGCTGTACGGGCAGTAGTCGTGTCATATTGAGAAGCGGCAAGGGCCTCCCGCGGTGCGCTCTCGGCTTCATACATCATTGAATCCATATCTTCCATAGCAGATTTTGAACGACTCAAAGCCATGCTTCCCGCCAGCGCAGGCGCAGCCTGCGGAGCCGGAGGAGCTCCTGCGAAACCTGATGAATAGGTTCGGGCCTGGGCAAAACCTGCAATACTGAGCGGAATCACCGGCCGGCGAACATACAAGGGCTCAAGAAGGTTTTGAATAAACGAAACGGGTCGTCCGGTAACCAGAGCCAGCTGCACATTTTTCCAGTCAATATCACCCGCGTTATCCACAATAGCCCAGCCCTGCAAGAATGTTTTTGCCGGTTCTGTTATATCGATGCGGTACGAGGCCTTCCACACAGGAACAGGAACAACATATCCAAGGGAAACCTGTCGCCGGCCGGAGCCAGAAAGCTTGACGCTCAACACACGCGTCTGATTGTCGGTCGCTGCATACAGAATATCCAGGGCGCGGTTCAATTCCCCGTTCAGCCGTTCGTCCGTGAAAGAAAAAGAAGTTACCTCATCCAGGGCCAGCACACGGATTCCCTCGCGGGTAAACAGTGATACATAAGCCCGAGACGCACCTGTTTCTGTATCGATGCGGTGTTCAACACCCATAATGCGTCCGGTAATCCGCTGCGACGCCTGGGCCACCAGCTCTGCTCCGCGCAGCCGGGCTAATATGTCGGCAACGCTCGGTGCACCGGATAAATCGATCTTCAGACTGCGAAGAGACCTCTCAAGCGTTTCCTCGGACGGATAGCTAACCTGCGGCGGCCTGCCGGAATCATTTATCACCAGCGATTTAAGGGCATCATTGATATCCTCAAGCCGGAACGGCAGTTCTACAAGAGAATTGTTTTCTACCTGTCCGGCATGCTGAAAAAACCCCACCCCCGATGAAAACAAAACCACACGGGTAACAGGCAGGTTTGATTTGGCGAATACAGTATCCGTCACAGCTGCCGCTGTCACCGACGCGGCCGACGCGGCCGTGGTGACGGCCGGAGAACCCTGTGCACACACAAGTCCGCCAAGAATGCACACCAGTGCTGTGCCCGCAATTCGTTTTCGTTTGTTCATGTTTTCCTTCCTTGTAGCAGGGAACTGACCCTTTTTTTGTGGTTCAGCCGCCTGCAGGTTTAAAAGGCTATTTCCTGTATCTTTTGCCAGTATAAATCCGGCGCATACGCCCATGCCCCGATATGTGGAGCCAACGGAACAGCACAGTATAGTTTTTTTTCACTTCCGACGGCCGAAAAAAGGGCACGAGCCATCCTTGCCGGGACCATGCGGTCTGCCTGTCCATGAAAAATAAGTACCGGTGCGGTTATATTCCCTGCAACCGCAAGCGGCTCGGCTGCCGAAAAAGAAACCCCGGAAAACAGCAGGCTGAACAGGCTTGCTGCAGCAGTAATGCCTTCGGCAAGAAGCCTGAATTTTACTACCCGGACAACCATTTCCCTGAATGTTTCGCCGTAGGATGAATAGGACGAATCAGCTACTACAGCTGCCAGAGGGAGACGTGCCGACTGCACCCCTGACGCATACAACAACACCGTCGCTGCCCCCATGGATACACCATGCACAATAACGCGCCTGCAGCGGCCGTCGTTACACAAACGGGCCACCCACAAGCCAAGATCCTCTGCTTCCCTCACACCCATCGTAATCCTGGAACCCTCGCTTAATCCGTGGGCCCGCTGGTCAATTACCAGTACAGACACTCCATGACGGTGATATTCTTCGGCCAGCCAGGCCATTCCGCTGCCGCTGTCGGAATAGCCGTGCACCAGTACTGCAGCGGTTTCGGCATCTGCACCGGCCGGCCACCATTCTCCGTATAAAAGAAGGCCATCCCTGCTTGTACAGGCAAGCTTTTCACGCTCTGTACTCTCCGCTTCCCCGAGCCAGCGATCCCGGGCCTGACGCAGGCTTTCCATTAATCGGGGGTCTTCCGTGTGGCTCGACAGAGCCGATTGCGCCTTGTTTTTGGGGAGCAGTCGAACCGGATCTACAGCAGCATGTGTTGTTGTTAAATACGAAAGGTACAATAAAAGACCCGATGCCCCGCAAAACAGAAAAAAGGCGGTTATCAGGGCCAAGACAACAAGTACCGCATACACAAGAAAGATAGACATGGTTTTGCTTCGGGTTTTTACGCCCGGACTCCTTATACGGCGGCATCTGCAAAAACAAATTGAGTTTTTCTGTCCGCACTGGTATTATATCTCTATGTTTATTATAGACCAGTATTACCTGTATCTGCTGATACCTACAATTCTTTTTTCATTGATTGCCCAGGTGCTTGTTAAAAGTACGTTTTCAACGTATTCAAAAAAGAATTCGCGGCGTGCCATTACCGGTGCAGAGGCAGCCTCTGTGCTGCTACGGGCTAACGGTATTACCGATGTCACCATCAAGCCTATTGGCGGGACCCTTACCGATCATTACAACCCGGGCGACAAGACGCTCGCCCTGTCGGCTGTTGTGCATGAAAAAACATCCATTTCGGCTATCGGTGTTGCCGCCCATGAAGCGGGCCATGCCATCCAGCATCACCAGGGGTACGGCCCCCTTGTATTACGAAGCACCCTTGTTCCAGCCGCGCAAATCGGATCAGGATACGGCCCCTATCTAGCACTCGCCGGAATCTTGTTCAGTTTTCCACTGCTTATTGATATCGGTATAGGCCTTTTTGCAGCAGCTGTTCTGTTTTATATCATTACCCTGCCGGTTGAATTCAACGCATCTTCCCGTGCCCTTGCCCAATTGCGTGCCCAGGCCATTCTTACAGAAGATGAACTTTCCGGCGCGCGAAAGGTTCTTGCAGCAGCAGCTCTGACCTATGTTGCATCAACCCTTTCTGCCGTCCTTAATCTGCTCAGGCTGATTCTGCTGCGGCGCGGACGAAGGTGAACCGTGCTATACTTACACAACGCATGAAAACAACAGAAACAGCCCGTTTATTAATTTCTTCCCTTTCAACGGTTATTCGGGGCAAGGAATCGGCTCTGGAACTCTTCACAGCTGCCTGGCTTGCAGGCGGCCATGTGCTTTTGGAAGATGCACCCGGTCTCGGAAAAACAACGCTGGCCCGCGCACTGGCCCATCTTGTAAGCACCGAAGGCGGCCGAAAAAAAGGCGCCCTGAGTTTCAGCCGCATACAGTTTACCCCCGATCTTTTACCCTACGACATTACCGGCGTTGACGTCTTCAATTCCGCAACACAACGCTTTACCTTTATGCCGGGGCCGGTTTTTACCGACATCCTTCTTGCAGATGAAATCAACCGGACAACCCCGAAGGTACAATCAGCCCTTCTTGAGGTAATGGCCGAACAACAAGTCACCGCCGGCGGTAAAACCCGGCCGGTAAGCCCGCTTTTTTTTGTTGTAGCCACCCAAAACCCCATAGAATCAGAAGGAACCTATCCCCTGCCTGCAGCCCAGCTTGACCGTTTTATGCTTCGCCTTTCCCTGGGATACCCCGATGCGGAAGCCGAACTCCGTATTTTACATGATGATCCCGCACGTACAGTCCTGCCCCTTCTTGAACCGGTTGTACGCAGCAAGGAAATTACCGCCTGCCGCGAGGAAGTTCTGCAGGTGTACTGCCATCCTGAACTGGAAAAAGCAATCGTACAAATTATCCGCGATACCAGGGACCCGGGCCGATTCCGCCTTGGAGTGTCTCCCCGCGGTACCTTACAGCTGCTGCAGGCGGCACGGGCGCTCGCCCTGATCCGCGGCCGTGACTGGGTCGAAGACGCGGATATTCGCGAACTTTCTGTTCCTGTTCTGGCTCATCGCATACTCAGTCACACACACGGTACATCCAGCGCACAGGCAGTTACAGAAATAGCAGAACGACACCTGCGCTCGCTGGGGCAAAGGATTATACGCTCCCGTGGCAAAAAATAGTCTGCCCTCAAGGCCGCTTACCGCTACCGGGCTTTTTTTTATCCTGGCTGCGGTTTTTTCCGGATCGGCAGGGCTTGCAGCCGCAGAACCTGCCCTGCTCCTTGCGTCTTTTCTGTTGCTTTCGTTTATCACAGCATCTGCTGTTCCGGTAATTATCACCCGCTTTTTTTGGAAAGGTTCGCGCGCAGGTCTTGCGTTTCCGCCAGATATGAACACCCCCTGTGCGGTATGTCACACTCCGGCCCGACCTGTTGTCCCGGCTGCTGCCGTTTTTTTACAGTGCAGACTCGAAACCGGGCCGGCAGGATTTCCATCCGTCACACTGTCAGTACCAATACTCCCGGTGACACAGTCCAAACAGACACTTCTGACACGTGGAATCTACCGCATAACGCAACAACGCCTCCTTGTTACCGACCCGGCCCGCCTGTTCCGGCTGTATATTGCGCAGGAGGCAGAAAACAGCCCGATTATAATCCCGGCAGGATGCGATAAAACCGCATCAGAACCGCCACCTGCAACACGGCGTCAGCGCGCAAAAGGGGCCAGCACCTTCGAGCGATCCGAAGAGCTTCATGAAACCCGTTCCTATATGCCGGGAGATGATCCCCGTAAAATTCACTGGCGGGCTGCTGCTCATACCGGCGAACTGACAATCCGCCAGGGCGAACTCATGCCCCCGCCCGAAGCCCTTACCACAGTAATTATCAATCCGTCTTCATTATACAACCCGGCGCCCCGGGCAAACCCGTCCAAAACAGGTGAAACGTATCAACAAAAAAAGGTATTCGACCTTTTTTCAGCCCGGGTTTGCGCTTTGCTTTTAACTGAAGCCCTTATTTCTCGCCCGGTATTGCTTATAACCGCGGATCCCTGCGGAGCAATAACAACGCTCCGTCTTCCTCCCGGTCACACCGGCCGGCAGGAACATGCCTCACGTTTTTTGGCTCTTCCTCAATACGGTACAGATATATCACCCGAAAAACTTTTTTTACAAGTTCCCGAACGAAGTTCTGTTTTATTATGCTGTCCTGACCATTCAACGCAAAGTTTCAAGCATACAGGAATATCTCCGCACATTATCGGCGCAGTCCGCAGGCATTCCGCTTCATGCGCTGTCTGCATCGGACCTGATTTTCATGAAGAAACCCAACAAAGCCCTGCGTTCTTTTCTGTTGTAAACAGCCTTCGTTATTCTTCAGGGCATATCGAACTGAGGAGTCAAAACCGGAGACTGTTTATAACAGAAACACTGCTTCGAAAGGAGGGTATCAGTGTCCGGCGTATTTAAATTCCGTTTAACCCCGATTACCGTTTTGTACCCTCTTTTTGTTGCATCCCTGCTTTTGGTAATACTGCCCCTTGTCCGCTTTCTTTCACCCCTGTTGCCTGTAGAAGCAATAGTTGTATGTGTTCTTGCATCAACAACAGGGGGCTTTATTTTGGCCCGGACAAAATGGAAAACACTGTTTTTGTGCCTGTCTTTTCCTCTGGGTTTTCTGCTTCTGCTGGCCTTGTTTTCTGTATTCCTGTCAGTTTTTCCTGCAGTGAGCCTGCACCGCCTTTTTTTAACACTTAAAATAAACCGTGTCCCTCTTTTTTGTATCGCCTGTTTTTCTGCCCTGTTAACACTGTTATACACCCGGTATCCTGAACGACGGCCGCTTGCAGCCTTGATTGCAGTATCCTGCGGCTGCCTTATGCTTGCCCTTCAAAGCCCGCTTTCAATACAGCTTTTTGCCCACCCTCTTCAGGCTGTCGGGTATTTACTTGCGGGTTCACTCCTTTTGCTTGTTCCTCTGTTTTTTTCCGCCCGTCCGCCGTTACGGGCCCTTATTAATACCCTTCTGTTTTTACTCTTTCTGGTTCCCGGCATTCTGACAAGTCACCGGCTCTTGACTGATTCAGCAGTAAAAAATCACGGCGGGCTGATTCAACCAACCCTTTTTCAATTTGACTTTGCTCCCTTTCTTACCCTTCGCAACGAAATACGTTTAAACGAAGATCTTGTTCTGGTTGCTCACGTTCCACCCGATGCTGTTTCTGTTTTTTTACGAAGAATGATTCTTGGCGGTTGGAGCCCGGAACAAGGTTTTTTTGAAGCTTCTCCGCCTGAGGCCCCGTCTTTACCGCGAAAACTGCCAACCCAACCAGTTGAACTGAAAGATTACAGTTTTAATCAGCGCCGAAGTGTTGATCAGGAATATTTTATTGTCAATTTTGATCCTTCTTCTGTTATCGCAATGGATTATCCCACAGCGATCAGACCATACCGCTTGTGGAATACAACCAGCTTCAAATCCGGATTCGCGGTTACAAGCAGTATTTCACCGCAGTTTCCTGTACCCATTATTTTTTCTGATCCTCCAACAGGCACCACCAGTGAAGGCTTAAGTGCAGCCGACCTTGAATTCTATACCAGGATAGATTCTGCAACAAAAACCATGCTTGAACCCCTGGTCAGCTCAATTACCGCATCGGCAGGGCGCTATTACGAGACTGTTTTTTTGATCGAACATTTCCTTAAAAACGGCGAGTACCGCTATTCCCTCCGTCCCGGTATAGCACCGGACGGCGATCAGCTTCGCTGGTTTTTATTCGATGCAAAACAGGGATACTGCACCTATTTTGCCTTTTCTATGTGCCTGATGCTGCGTGCCGCCGGTATTCCCTCGCGCCTGGCAGTCGGTTTTTTTATCCTTCCGGACACAGGAGAACTCGATTACTATCCAGTCAGGGGAAACACCGCCCATGCCTGGGTAGAAGTGTTTTTTCCGTACTGGGGATGGATTTCCTTTGACCCTACAACAGATCAGCTTGCAGATGACCAGGAAGCAGTGTTTGGTTCTGATAAAAATCCTGCAGAGTTTATGGCGTTGCTTAAAGAATTGATTGAAAACCGGAGATCCATTCGCCATGAACAGGAACCCCTGTCACAGGAATTAAACACTCCTTTGTGGACCTTTTTTTCTACCCTGTTTTATGCCAGGCGCGGCGTTCTTATGCTTGTGTGCGCTGCAAGTTTCTGCATTCTTGCACTGTTTGTTCATTTGTACCCGCTCATTCTTCTTCACCGCAGCAGGGAGCCTCGTCGTAAAATACATATCATGATGTCCCTTTTAGCCGGAAGAATTCCATCTTCACTACGGTGCATACTACCGGTACACACCCTTCACAGGAAAAACAGGAAAACAAGCCCTGCCATCACAGTGGATACAGAACTTGAACAATTCTGTCTTCTGGCCCGCAAAGCCATCTATGGCCACACTGTTGATAGTGAAGACGCAATTCACGCCAGAATTCTGTTTAACTGTTTGTACTCAAGATACAATCTGATACACAGAATCCAGCGGCGAATAACAGGAATCAAAAAAGTATGAAACACAAAAGAACCGTTTTGCTCTTTTTTCTTCTTTTTTGGTTTACCTCTCACGCCCAGAATACAGATACGTTCACCGGCTCTGTATACAATCAGGCCCTGCCCTACTATGCCGATGAACTTCTGGAGCTGGGCAACGAGGCAATCGCTGTGGAAAACTGGGATCTGGCTATACATGCATTACAGACAGGAGCCGACCGTTTCACTGATGATTCCCGCTTTGTATTCCGTCTCGGTGAGCTGTTCTCTGCCAGAAAGCTGTATGACCTTGCATACGGATATCTGCTGCAAGCCCGAAAAAAAGGTGAAACAAATCCAGCCCTTTTACCGCTTTTATCCGAAACAGCCGGGTTTTTAAATCATGATGAACAGGCTCTGGAATTCCTGAGCGAATACCTTGATCTTAATCCTGACAGCGCCTATGACTGGGCAACATACGGATGGCTCTGTTATAAAACGCACCGCCTGGATCAGGGGATTTCGGCAATGCATGCTGCCATCGAAAAAACAGGACGGGACAGCAGCCTTTTAGCCGTATTGGGAACCCTGTACACAGGGGCCTACCGGTATGATTTGGCCCGGCAGTATTATTCCATGGCCATAGAACAGGCAGAAGAACGCGGTCAGCCGTACTTAAAATCTATTTTTTTATACAATCGTTCTATTTTGGAAGAAACCTTTTACCGGTTTGATCAGGCCTATGATGATGCACAACTGTCCCTCGCCGCATCCGAGCATACATCAGGCCACCTCATGCTGGGAGAACTGGAAACCCGACGAATGGATCTGGCAGCCGCCCTTGCCCAATACCGGGCTGGCAGCCTGCGTGATCAAAGTCCGCTTTCTTCTATTGGTCTGGCAAACACCTATCTTTCTGCTGGATACCCCCAGGAAGCGCTGAAGCATGTTGCCGCCATCCGCACAGAAACCAACATGAGCTGGATTGCAAACTTTGGAACAAGTCCGGACAACTTTGATCGGGATCTGCATGCAGTTGCGGCCGGTGCACACCGCTTTCTTGCCGCTCAAAGCCGCACACAGGTTGTACACAACTTTTCCACAGCTTACTCACGCCTTCGAAGCAGGGTTATCCACAGGGTTCAATTCTGGTACCATGATTCTGTCGCACGAATCAGAAACAAATCTATCGGAACCTACTACCGGCGCAACGCCCGGCTATATAACACCCAACATGCGCAACAGCTGCATATCAACAGCTATTTTTTCCAAAGCTTTACTGACTGGCGCCGGCCGGCCCGTTATTATCTGAATCTGCTGGAACAGCAGGAAACAGCTCTAATTCCGGAAGCACAACCGTCTTATATCAGTCTGCAGGGTATTTTAACCGGTGACCGGACACTTCTGGACAAGGCTACAGGACAGCTCGATCCGGAATGGGAACGAAACTATCTCGAAAAAACACTGGCCCGCCGTATAGAGCGCACTTCATACCATCAAAAACAACTGATACGCGAGCTTTCAATTCGACTGTATGAAATAAATCCGGCAGCCTTTGTTCATCATGACCTGCGATTACCTGTTTACATCAGAATCAGTCATACTCGTGATAGTGTTGCGTTTCGCACAGCCAGAAACCTGGGCGCTGCACTTGGACGCAGCCGTTTCAAACAAGACACCGCTTCTCCACTGGAAATAGTAATAGCCCAAAATGAAAAAAACCTGGAGGTGTCTCTGCGGTACAGAGACTCCGGCCAGGTTTTATCCACATTTTATACACATTCGCTTGTGTTAAATCCTGCCGAACGGGCAGGTTTTATCAACAATTTTTCCACAAGCTGTTTCAGATACAGGCTTCTGACAGACTAAGAGGCTGAACACAAAGCCAGTCGAGCCTTTGTCATCAGTGTGTTAGCGGGCTGACAACAGTTCAAGATCAAAGGCTATAAAGGAATTCCCCGGAATCACATTGGGAACCCCCTGATCACCGTATGCCATTTCAGGCGGGAGAATAATAGTACGGCGCTCGCCGACCTTCATTTCCAGGGCCTGGGCATCAAAACCGGGAATCATGCGGCCAGCACCAACCTGAAATTCCAGAGGCTTATGCATATCGGAATCATCAAAAACCCTGTTATCCAGCAAATATCCCTTATATTTCATGGTAAGGGTTTGACCCCGTGTAACGGCAGCACCGGTACCCGGCCGGGTAACCACCCAGAACACCCCGTTGTCAGCCTGTTTTGCCTCGGGCCAGCGTGTTGAAATCTGTTTCAAAACATCCTGACGGCCAGCATCACGCAGTTCTCGAGCACGGGTAGCTGCCTGTCCCAGATGACGGTTAAAGTCAGCCTGTGTGGCGGTAAACCTGCGGGCCTCATCTCCGCGACGGACAATCTGCACAGATACAATCTTGTCTCCCTGGGCAATACGGTTAACAACATCCAGTCCCTGTACTACCTTGCCAAATACAGCATGCTTACCGTCAAGCCAGGGAGTTTCCTTGTGGGTTATAAAAAACTGGCTCCCATTTGTGTTGGGACCGGAATTAGCCATTGACAGGATACCGGGACCGTCATGTTTCAGACCCGGATCAATTTCATCAGGGAAACGGTAGCCGGGATTTCCTGTTCCATTACCCAGGGGATCACCGCCCTGAATCATAAAGTCAGCAATTACGCGATGAAACATAAGGCCGTCATAAAAACGTTTCCCTTTTGTTGCATCAAGGGTCCCTTCAGCCAGACCGACAAAATTACAAACGGTCAACGGCACCCGCTGATAATACAGCTCGATGGCTATCGTTCCCTTGTTCGTTTCCATAAGTGCATACAGGCCATCGGCCGTAATCTGCAATGCTTCTGCGTTTTCCATGCTGTTCCTTCCTGAGTCCAAATTTCTGCCACCCATTAAAATGGCTGCGGAGGTTCCCCCGCCGACAATAACCAGCAATATTCCTATTACCAGCAATAAACGAATCTTTTTGTTCATGTATACCCCCTTGTCGCCGTTACAGCCTTATGCCAGCCGTCCAGACGTTGTTTACGTTCTTCATCGCTCATGTGCGGTGTATGTTCACACTTTGCTGTCCAGTTATCCTCAATGTCTGCAAGATTTTTCCAGACTCCGCACTTTAAACCTGCAAGATAGGCAGCACCCAGGGCAGTTATTTCATTAACGGCAGGCTGGAGGACCGGTATCCCGGATATATCTGCCTGGAACTGCATTAAAAACCCGTTGGTAGTTGCTCCTCCGTCGGTTTTCAGGACATCTATGTAGCTGCCGTAATCTGCGCTCATTGCCTCAAGAAGATCTTCTGATTGATAGGCTATGCTTTCAAGCGCAGCGCGAACCAGATGAGCCGGTGTTGTTCCCCTGGTAAGACCTAAAACCGCACCCCTGGCAGCAGGATCCCAGTATGGCGCACCCAGTCCGACAAAGGCCGGTACCAGGTACACTCCGCCGGTATCCGGTACGCTTTTGGCAAGCTGTTCGGATTCGGGTGCACTGTGCAGCATATGCATTTCATCGCGCAGCCATTGTATGACAGCACCACCTATAAACACCGAACCTTCTAGTGCGTAAGTCGTCTGTTTTCCGATTTTCCAGGCTACTGTTGTAAGCAGATTGTGCTTTGACCAGACCGGCGTTTCTCCGGTATTCAACAAGGTAAAACAGCCAGTTCCATAGGTATTTTTTGCCATGCCGGGTTTAAAACAGGTATGGCCGAACAGGGCTGCCTGTTGATCTCCAGCAACTCCGGTAACCGGAAGCTGTCTGTCCAGAAGACCGGGTTTGGTCATTCCAAAATCAGCAGAACAGGGCAACACTTCCGGCATAATTGACTCGGGTATACCCAGCATTGTCATCAAATCTTCGTCCCAGCGTTCCTCATAGATATTGAACAGGAGGGTTCTGGATGCATTGGTAATATCCGTATAGTGATTTCCGGTAAGGTTCCACAGCAGCCAGGTATCAATGGTACCGAACAACAGATCGCCGGCTGCTGCACGTTCCAGAAGCTCGGGGTATTCCCTGAATAACCAGGTCAGTTTGGTTCCGGAAAAATATGGATCGAGCCGCAGCCCCGTACGCTTTCGGAACACGGTATCCATCCCGGAAGAAATCATTTCCTCGCAAATGGTTGTAGAGCGCCGGCACTGCCAGACAATAGCATTATATACCGGCTGGCCGGTGTGACGGTCCCACAGGACCGCTGTTTCCCGCTGATTTGTTATTCCGATGCAAACGGCTCTATCAGCCGCGGGTCCGGCAGCCGCAAGGCAGGCGCGGGCCGCCTTAAGCTGTTTATTCCAGATTTCAGCAGGATCATGTTCAACCCAGCCCGGCTGCGGGAAGAACTGTGTGTGTTCTTCCTGGGCCATGGATATGATATTTCCGCCACGGTCAAACAGGATTGCCCGTGAGCTGGTTGTTCCCTGATCAAGGGCTAATACAAGCGGGTTTTCACCGAGATTCATATTCATGTATAAACCATCCGTACATTGCCTGGGCCCGTGTTGTAAACGATGCCTGTACCCGGCTTTCCAGACCCGGCAAACCGGGTATATCAGCCCTGGTAAGGGCATACACCAGTAAATGGGTTCCAAGATCCTCAACAACCAGCGCAACACGCAGGCGGTCAGCATCAACTACCTTCAGTATACCATAGGTCAAGCTGTTGTGATTTGTAGAAAAGAAGGCTGCCGCATTTTCGGTTTGACGGAAATCATAGCGATAAACATTTTCACCGAAGGTAAGATCCTTGAGTACGGCATACACAGTTATGCCTTCAGCCGATCCTGTTACCGGATCCGGAAGAATTCGTTTTGAACGAGGATCGGCAATAACATGGGCTTTTTCATACAAAATACGGTTCTGCTTCCGGCTGGCCGAAAAATATTCCAGACCCTCAAGACGCGAGATTGAGCGTAAAACCCGGGAAATGCGTGATACTTCCACACTTTTCCCTGAATCCTCATGTTTTTTTGGATACAGATATAAGGCTTCAACAAAAAAAGCCGGAGCGGCACCACCGTCAAAGAGACGTGCTGCCTGTCCCAGCTCTGTTTTGGGCGCAAGCTGAACCGCTGCGCCGCGTTCACGATATGAAATGCGTTCAACAATTCCGTCCGAAAGCAAAGAACGGACGGTTTCAGGCGGTAAAAGTCCGGAAAGGGTACTTTCCAGGCTGTTTGCCCCGAGTGCTGCTGTCATACACACAGCCGCAAGTACCAGAACCGGTCGTTTCATTTATCGCCCCTTGTAAAAAACGCGGACCTGTTTGTACAGGCCTTCGCCCTCGCTTTTGGTATCTACATCGCCGATATCATTCAGCGTAGTGTGAATCAGACGGCGTTCGAAAGGATTCATCGGTTCAAGCAGCATGGACCCGCGGGATGCTTTTACCCGGTCAGCTGTTGAATAGGCCAGACGCACGAGTGATTCCTCGCGACGGATGCGGTAGCCTTCAGAATCCAGAATAACGCGTGTATCCTCACGGCCCAGGCGGCCTGCGTAGACATTGGCCAGCAGCTGCAAGGAATCCAGATTTTTTCCCTTGCGTCCGATCAAAATGGACGAATCGCGGGATTTCAGATTCAAACCGATCTTGCGTTCTTCACGGTATTGAACCTCTACCGTTACATCATAGCCCATCTTTCGTATGGTTGAAGCAACAAAATCCACCAATTCTTTTTCAAAATCATCCTGGGGCAGGGGATTCTGGAAAACACTGCGTGTACGTGTAATTGAACCGTCGAATTCTGCATCGGTTACGTTTACACCACCGGTTTTTTTTGATGCCGGCCTGGGACTTACTGCATCAGTGTGCACACAGATACGCACATAGCCTTTTTTAAACAGACCATTTTTTTGTGTTTCAAGAATTTCCACATCAAACTGATCTTTCTCAAGGCCGAGCTCCGTGGCGGCAGCATCAATAGCTTCCTTTTCTGTTTTGCCTTCAAATTCATATGTCATAATATCGCTCCTGGCGGTTAAAATTCTGTTGTCGGCACCGGCGCATGAAAAATTTTTCTGTCGTTTTCATGCGCCTTGCCGGTATCAGGCTTTTTTGAGCGCCTGCTTTTTGGAATGCATCATCTTGTTGATGATAATCTGCTGAACCATTGTTAGCAGGTTGGAAAAAGTCCAGTACAACAACAATCCGGAAGGAGCGTTGTAGAACATGAAGAAGAAGAACAACGGCATACCATACATCATCATTTTCATTGAGGCGTTTGACTGGGCGGCTGCCGGGGTCTGGGTAACCTTGCCGAAAATGAGCTGAGAAATAACATAGATTACCGGAAGAAGCCTCAGATCTGTCCAGCCAACAAAGGGAACGGTAAAGGGCAGCAGCATAACGCTGTCTCCCTGTGAAAGATCGGGTATCCAGCCGGGGATAAACATGGCTCCGCGAAACTCGAAATAATTGTTGAACAGGTTATACATGGCAAAAATGAGGGGGAACTGTATCAGCAAGGGTAAACAACCTGAAAGAGGATTGTATCCTGCAGTCTGGTAAAACTTTGCCATTTCCTCGTTCATTTTCTGGGGATTGCCCTTGTATTTATCCTGAATTTCCTTGATCTTCGGCTGCAGCTCCTGCATTTTTAAAGTAGATTCGGAGCTTTTTTTGGTCAAAGGAAAGAGCACCAGACGCATCAGGATGGTTAAAAGGATAATCGAGACACCCCAGTTCGGGATTACAGAATAAAACAGTTCCATGAGCCATTTTAAAAGGATTTCCAGAGGTCCCAGGATTCCGGAGCTTTCAAGCACTCCGTCAATACCGGTTTCGGAAAGTCCGTGCGCATTGTTCATCGCAATGTTGTAGCGGTTAAGCTGCTTTTCTGTACGGGGTCCAAGATAGAACCGCCAGGTGTCTGTAATACGGGAGCCGGTAAAAGCATTGCGGGTCAGGAACATCTGGGCTGTATTTCGCCCGTCGGCAGCGGTACGGGTGGTAAAAAAGGCATTGGCTACGGGGGCCTCCGGCAGGGCAACCAGGGTAAAATATTTACCCGCTACGCCGGCCCAGGCCATTTTTTCCTGGATAACCTTTGTCTGGTTTTCTTTCAGGTTATTGGTCCGTTTTTTACCATTTGCTTGATGGAAAAATTTTCGGTATTCATACCGGTCCTGACCGGGATGCCATTCCGGTCCGATCTGCGGACTGGTCCGGATTGTGTAGGCGGCCTGGTTGAACTGCAGACCGTTCATATTCTCCTTACCGTCAATAATGACGTCAAGTTTGAACATGTAATCCCCGGGATAAAAGGTATATTGCTTGGCAAGGGTAAACGTTGAGGTTGTGCCATCGCTGTTTTTTACTGTTGTTTCCCGATAAAACCCGATAGCGTTGGGGCTGATCTCATGTATATGAAACAGCTGATCCAGCGGAAAGCCCTCGGCATCACCAAGCTGAATGGAAAAAGCACGATTACGTTCGGTGACGTTATCGGCCATCTCTATAAAACGTCCGCCGTTACTGTGATCCTTCAGCTGATAGGAAATGATATCTCCGCCGCGGTTGGTAAACTCGACGCGAAGAAGGTCGGTTTCAATAACACGGCGCTCCTCGCGCAAACCTGTGTCGGAGACAGTAGCGGGTGCATCCTGCACAACAAAACCCGGAAGCTCTGCAGTAACAGGCGCCGTTTCATTTACCGGAACGGAAGCTGCCTGTGCAGGCTCGGCAGGCAAATTTCCGGGAAAGGGTTCCGGTGGAAACAGGATAGACTGGACCGTAAAGGCCCCGATAATTACAAGACTCGAAAGAACAATAGCTATGACTGTATTCTTTTCCATATCGAAAATGCTCCTTGGGCAACAGAGATCAGGGTACCGGGTCAAATCCTCCGGGATGGAATGGATGACAGCGCAGGATACGTTTTACAGTCAGATAAAAACCCTTGAAGGGGCCGTATTTACCGATCGCTTCGTAAGCATACGCAGAGCATGTCGGGTAGTACCGGCACGAAGCCGGAAAGAGGGGAGAAATACATAGTTGATAACAGCGGATAAGACCGCGCATTGCTGACGATAGCAGTTTTTTCACCGGTTTTCCACCAGCAGGCCGGAATTTTTGGCAAGACTCAGAAACTGGTTTTGCCGTTCGGTCAAGCTGTCATGGCCTGGAAAAATCAGTATGGTCAGATCAAATCCGGCCCGAAGCCGTTGTTTAAGGATACGCCAGGCCTCACGGCTGAGACGGCGGGAATAATTACGCTGAACTGCCGTTCCGTATCCCCGCGGAAAGGTAAAAACTACCCTGTTCCGCTCCATCCCGTTTGCCAGGATAAACAGTTTTATCCCGTCAACGCTGTATTTTTTTCCCTTTCTGAATACTGAATCAATGTCGGAGGAACGCGCCAGGCGTTCCTCCCTGGAAAAACCTGAGCTCTTCACAGCTCAATAAATCAATACGGTTTCTTTTCGTCAGAGATAGTCAGCTTGTACCGGCCCTTGGCACGGCGGCGCTTGAGTACCAGGCGTCCACCGCGGGTTGCCATTCTGGCGCGAAAGCCGAATTTACGGGTGCGTTTTGTCTTGCTGGGCTGATATGTCCGTTTCATGGAAATGGAACTCCTTTATTTGTGTGGAAAATCCCGGGGGTTTTCCAAATAGTTCGCCGATATAATTGCAGTTCCCGGAAACAGCGTTTACCGGACCCCTGATGATATTCAGGCATCGCAGTATACCTGTAAGGATTTTTCTGGTCAAGACAGGAAGGCTTCAGTTTCCCCTACCTTTTTTCATGCTGTTTTTCAGCCGTTCAAACGCCGCTTTAAGATCATCAGGAAGGTCAGGGTTTACCTCTATATGGGCATCATCCGGGTTCTGCCCGCCTTGTGCAGACACCGGGGCAGGCTGAACCGGTTGTTCAAGCCTTCGATATTCACCGCCGGCAGCCGTTTTTACCCGAACACTTATGCTGTGAATTTCAATGTTCGGGAATTTTTGTTTTAAGCCCCGCATAATACTGCTTTTTTGAAGATGGATGAGCTGACTCCAGCCGGAATGATCTACCTCTACAATCAGAACTCCCTGATACACATCAAGCACCCTGCTGTGAGAAGCAATACGATCCCCGACAAGATCATTCCAGCTGCGAATAAACCGGCTTGCCTCTCCGGCTTTTTCGGCAGTTAATGAATCAAACAGTTTTGATATAAGTGCATCGGCCTTGGTAAAATCTTCACTCATGGCAGTGTCCCTCAGTGACTGTGTATAAACGGGTTGTACTTCTTTTATAGCGCTCATAGGGTTCACCCGGTAAAAACGTACAAAACAGCTGATCGTATTCGGGCAGGGCGGCAGAAAACCGTTCACGCTTGGCAGGGTCCAGTTCCAGCAGAACATCGTCCATCAAAAGAACTGGCACAGCACCTGTGGTTTCTGTATAAAATACTGCCTGTGCAGAACGCAATACCAGGGAAAGCAACCGAAGCTGACCGGTTGAGGCTGTAGGTACGAACGGATGGCCGTTTTTTATAAACCTGATTCTGTCGCGATGCGGACCGCTCATACTGGTTCCCATACGCAAGTCCCAGTCCCGTTTGCCAATCAGCTTTGTTAATATGTGGTCTGCATTTTCTTCCTTCCAGGACGGCAGATATTCCAGCGAAACACCTTCTATGCCGCTCACCTGTTTATACAACCGGGAAAAAACCTGATTAAAGGCACTAATGACACGTCTGCGCCGTTTTACAATTTCAAGACCGGTTTCACTGAGTTGTACATCAAGAACATCCAAAAGAGACTGTTGCCCGTCTTTTAATACAGTATTTCTGGATTTCAGGATCTTCCGGTATGCCCGCAAAACATCAATGTACACCGGATCAAAAAGAGATAATGATTGATCAATAAAAAATCGGCGCCGGTCCGGAGAACCAACTGCAAAATCAAGATCACTGTGACAGAACAGGATACACGGAAGGGTGTCTACCAAAACCTTGCGGTCCAGAATCTGTTTCGCATTTTTTTCGATCTTTTTTCGATTATCCCGGTATTGAACATGGATGGTATGTGTATGTTCATCCCTGCTTTTATATAACGCTTTAACGGACCAGCCTTCACAGCCGGTGGTTGTTATTTCCGTATCCAGACGGGTTCTGAAAGAAGCTCCGTATGCAGCAATATACAAGCTTTCAAGAAGATTGCTTTTTCCCTGACCGTTTTCGCCGATAAAATAGACCTCCTTTGAAAGGAGGTCTATTGTTCCGTTTTGTATATTTCGAAAATTGACTAACGATAATGATAAAAAGGGCACGTGCTTTGTTTTATTCCATCTGCATGGGCATGACGATGTGGTAAAAGTCTTTTGCCGGTTCACTTTTAACAGTCACAGCTTTCATTGCCTCGGTAAATTCAAACCGTACCCGATCGGAACCTATAACCTTCAGGGGTTCTTCCAGGTAAATATAGTTAAGAGCGAGGGTAATATCATCACCTTCATAGCGGCAGGGTATTTCTTCTTTCGCTGTTCCTATCTCAGTTTCCTGTGAACTGATAGTAAGAGATCCGCCGGAAAGTGCAAGAACAATACGACGGGATTTCTGTTCTACAAGCAAGGCAACCCGCTTGAGGGCTTCCATAAACTCTTTTGTTTCCACTTCAAACCAGCGGCTCTGGCTTTCCGGTATAACACGGTTATAGTTGGGAAACTGTCCTTCAATCAGAACAGAGGAAAATTCATAGTTGCTGAACCGGAAAAAAATATTTTTTTCTCCTACAGCAATTCCAAGCAGTCCTTCATCCCCGGCCCGACGGTTAATGATATTCAGGATTTTCGGAGGAATAATGGCACTGTGAAAATCAGGTAAGGAAATACCGAAATTCTTTGAAATAAAGGCCAGACGGCGTCCATCTGTTGCAACCATAACCAGCTGATCATCTTTTTTTTCCAGAAACACACCGTTCATAAAATAACGGGTTTCATCGTCAGATACAGAAAACACAGTCTGATGAATCATTTCCTTGAACTCTTTTACCGGTACCTCAAAAAAGGGAAGGTCTCCCGGAGAAGTAAATTCCGGGAATTTGTCGCTGGTTATACTTTTGAGCTGAAAGCGAGCCTTTTTCATTGCGGGTTTTATAACGATTTTTATATCATTTTGTTCGAATTCTATTTCACCCTGCGGAAGTGAAGAAAGGATACTCATAAACTTGTCGCAAAAAACGGTTGTTGAACCGGATTCGATAATATCAACAGGAATACGGGTTTCATAATTTACCTTGATGTCTGTTGCCTTGATGGTCAAGGTTCCGTTGTCTGCTGTTAAAAGAACATTGGAAAGAATGGATATGGCATTTTTGGTTGCAATTATTTCCTGTGCAATGGCAATTTCTTTAAGAAGAGCATCCCTGTCAAAGGTGAATTTCATGTCGATCCTCCGGTTTGTACAAACTTCTATATATACTAATATATAAATATAATAGTAGTTATAGTAGTAGGGCTTGTTGACAGGTTAATAACCTGCTTATTTCTTTACCCTGTAATACTATATAATTAACAATAGCGGTATGGTTAACCGACCGCTTTATCCACATATCCGGAACGAAAGGCCGGATTCCTTGTTTCTCCACAGCATCTTATCACACTTTCCACAGTTTTTACACAGTCACATTAACTGCGGTAATCTTTGATCATGTTGTTGAGTTTTTGAATTATAGTTGCCAATGATGGATCTGCTTTCAGTTTTTCTTCTATCTTTTGACAACCGTGCATTACTGTTGTGTGATCCCGTCCTCCAAACTCCATTCCCAATTCTGTAGTGGAATACTCTGTCAGTTCCCGTGCAATAAACATGGCAAGCTGGCGGGGAAACGATATAGCCTTGGTTCTCTTTTTACCTTTCAAGTCTGTGTAGGAAAGCGAAAAGTACTCTGCAACAACCTTTTGTATTGTTTCAATAGTAACATTGTTTTGTTTTGGGGCTCCAAAACTGTCCCGAAGCTGCTGTTGAGCTATTTCAATAGTTATGGGTCTGTTGGTTAAATCCGAAAAGGCAATAAGTTTTGTTAACGAGGCTTCCAGATCACGGACATTTGAAGAAATGTTTTTTGCTATAAGGTGAATAACCTCTTCAGGTATCTTTACCGGACTGGTTTCCATTTTTTTAAGCAATATGGCGCACCGGGTTTCAAAATTCGGCGGCTGCAGGTCAACACTCAAACCTCGTTCAAAGCGTGAACGAAGCCGTTCGGTCAGGTTTTTAAGTTCAGATACCGGCCGGTCGCAGGTAAAAATAATCTGCTTATTGCCGTCATACAGTGCATTAAAGGTGTGAAACAGTTCTTCCTGGGTTTCCATCTTCTTTTGAAGAAAGTGAATATCATCGATCATCAGTATATCAACATTTCGGTAGCGATTTTTGAATTCTGCTGTCTTGCCGGTATTAAGGGCACCGATAAAATCATTCATGAAGTTTTCGGCTGTTATATAGATGATCTTGCATCCGCTTTCTTTCCAGGCACGATTGCCTATGGCCTGCATCAAATGAGTCTTGCCCAGACCAACCCCTCCGTATATCAGATACGGATTGTAGGCCCGGCCGGGGTTACTTGATACAGCCATAGCGGCATTTGCCGCAAAGGTATTGTTTTCGCCTATTACAAAGTTTTCAAATGAATAATCAGCTCTCAGATTGGGATGTTGACCCCGGGAGACCTTTTCCGGAATTACCGGCTTTGCAGAATCCCTGGACTCGGTGCGTTTATCCGATGCAAAGGTTTTTTCACCCGAGGTGCTCGAGGTCTCTGACGCAGATCCCTGTTTTTGACGTGGCTTAACAGAAATATCAACAGAAATGTGCTGACCTGAAAGATCGAACAAGGCGTTTTCTACGCGGGCTGCATAGCGCTGCCGTACCTGGTCCCGGTAAAAGGCTGAAGGAACGGAAACATGAACACAGGCTTCACTTGAAGATTCATATTCCATGTTAAACCACATGGCAAATTCCTGCTCCGACAGTTCGTTTTTAAATTGGTTGAGTGTTTCTTTCCAGAAGATGCTGTAATCCCATGTGTCCATAGAGGGCCATTATACTCCTTCTTTACTTTTTTTGACAATGACGGTATAGTGACATTTACCTGTTTCTACAATATAAGGATCCAAAATGAATTCGCCTGCCTATTCCGCAACCAATATAACCGTATTAAAAGGTCTTGAAGCTGTCCGCAAACGCCCCGGTATGTACATCGGATCGACCGGTCCGGATGGCCTGCATCATCTGGTATATGAGGTTGTAGATAACTGTATCGACGAAGCCATGGCCGGTCATTGTGACATAATTACGGTTGTACTTGAAAAAAACGATATAGTCCGGGTTGAGGATAACGGTCGCGGAATTCCGGTTGATATTCATCCGGCCGAAGGCGTCAGTGCCCTTGAGCTGGTATTAACCCGCCTTCATGCAGGCGGAAAGTTCGATAAAGGATCTTACAAGGTTTCCGGCGGTCTTCATGGTGTCGGTGTTTCTGTTGTAAATGCTCTTTCTACATGGATGGAAGCCTTTGTTGCCCGCGACGGCTACGACCACTATGCCAAATTTGAGGTAGGCATCCCTCTTGAGCCGGTAAAACGTCTCGGCGAGACCGAAAAGCGCGGAACCACGATACGCTGGCAGGCTGATCCGACAATTTTTACTGAAACAACTACATATCACTTTGATGTGCTTGCCACCCGTCTGCGGGAGCTGGCATTTTTGAACAGCGGCATTACCATCATCTTGCGCGATGAGCGTCTTACCGCACCGAAAGAGGTTGTTTTTTCTTTTGAAGGCGGAATCCGTCACTTTGTTCAGTATTTGAACGAAAACAAAAATGTTCTGCACAAGGAGCCGGTCTACATCTCCGGCGAAAAGGACGATGTCATTGTTGAGGTCGCCCTGCAGTACAACGACAGCTTCAGCGAGATCATGCTGAGCTTTGTAAACGACATCAATACCCGTGAAGGCGGAACCCATCTGGTGGGCTTTAAAAGCGCCCTGACCCGTATTCTGAACGAGTTTCTCAAGAATTCCAAACTTGCCAAAAAAATGGAAGAAACCCTGTCCGGCGATGACGTTCGCGAAGGCTTGACCGCAGTGCTTTCGGTCAAGGTTCCCGAGCCCCAGTTTGAAGGTCAGACCAAGACCAAGCTCGGAAACTCCGAGGTAAAGGGCATTGTAGAAAGCTTTGTTAACGATCAGCTCACCCTGTACTTTGAACAGAATCCCGATGTTATCAACGGCGTAATCGAAAAAAGCGTGCTGGCTGCCAAGGCCCGCATTGCCGCCCGCCAGGCCCGCGATGCTACCCGGCGCAAGAATTTTATGGACGGAGCGGGCCTTCCCGGCAAGCTTGCAGACTGTGCCGAAAAAGATCCGGCAAAATGTGAAATCTATATTGTTGAGGGTGACTCTGCAGGCGGCTCGGCAAAAATGGGCCGTGACCGGAAAACCCAGGCAATTTTGCCCTTGTGGGGAAAGATGCTCAATGTAGAAAAAACCCGCATCGACAAGGTAATCGGAAACGACAAACTGCAGCCTATCATCGCAAGCCTTGGCGCCGGTATCGGTGAAAACTTTGATGTGGCAAAACTGCGCTACCACAAGATCATCATCATGGCTGATGCCGACGTTGACGGTTCTCATATCCGCACGCTGTTGCTTACCTTCTTTTACCGGTACATGAACGATCTTGTTGCTCACGGGCATATATATCTGGCCATGCCCCCCTTATATAAAATTTCCTGGGAGCGCAATATCCGGTATGCGTATGACGATGCCGAAAAAGACAAGGTGCTCAAAGAAATCGGCCGCGACCCGGAAAAAGTAAACATTCAGCGGTACAAGGGTCTCGGCGAGATGAATCCGGACCAGCTGTGGGAAACCACCATGAACCCGGACAGCCGCATGATGATGCACGTTACCCTTGAGGATGCGGTCGAAGCGGACCGGACCTTTACAACCCTGATGGGAGAGCATGTCGAGCCGAGGCGCAAGTTTATCGAAGACAACGCCATCTACGTTTCCAATCTGGACGTATAACTACTATTAAACTGATATACACGTACATTGATACGGGGAGTCTGCAAACATGAGTGACCAGGAAGCGCCCGCCTCGGGCGGCAAGCTCATTCCGATAACTATTGAAGATGAGGTTAAAACCGCCTACCTCAATTATGCCATGTCGGTCATTGTCAGCCGGGCCCTGCCCGACGTCCGCGACGGGCTCAAGCCGGTACACCGCCGCATTCTCTATTCGATGGAAGAGATGGGTATCCGTTCCAATACGCCGTTCAAGAAGTGCGGACGAATCGTCGGTGATGTACTTGGTAAATACCATCCGCACGGCGATCAGTCCATCTACGACGCCCTGGTGCGTCTTGCCCAGGACTTTTCCCTGCGCTATCCGGTTATTCAGGGACAGGGAAACTTCGGTTCTGTTGACGGCGATCCGCCTGCTGCCATGCGTTATACCGAAAGCCGTTTGACTCGAATAGCCGAGAGTATCATTGAGGATATAAAAAAAGAGACGGTTGACTTTGGTCCGAACTATGACGACTCGATGCGCGAGCCGACCGTACTTCCGGGCGCCTTCCCCTTTTTGCTGGCGAACGGGGCCAGCGGCATTGCGGTCGGTATGGCCACGAACATGCCTCCCCATAACCTTAACGAGATTGCAGCTGCGGTTGCGGCCTATATCGATAATCCTGAGTGTACTATAGAAGACCTGATGCAGCACATGCACGGTCCGGACTTTCCTACCGGCGGAATCATTTTCGGCCGCAAGGGCATCCGCATGGCCTTCAAGACCGGCCGTGGAAAGATTCTGGTACGCGGCCGGTTTACCATCGAGGTAGACAAAAAAGGCAAGGAAGCGATTATCTTTACCGAGATCCCCTATGCCGTGAACAAGGCCAATCTTATTACCCGTATTGCCGAGCTGGTCCGCGACAAGGTTATTGACGGCATCTCTGAAGTCCGTGACGAATCGGATCGCGAGGGAATGCGCATCGTCATCGAGCTTAAGCGGGGCGCAATCGCCAAGGTTGTGCTCAACCAGCTGTTCTCGCATACGGCCCTTCAGTCCTCGTTCGGTGTTATCAATCTTGCCCTGGTAAAGGGCCGTCCTGAAACCCTGACACTCAAACAACTGATTCAGTATTTTGTCGAGCACCGTGTAGAGGTTGTAACCCGGCGGACCCGCTATGATCTGCGCAAGGCCGAGGAGCGCGCCCACATCCTGCGCGGTCTGGTTATCGCCCTTGAGAACATCGACGAAGTTATAGCCATTATCAAGAAGAGCCGGAACGTCGAAGCTGCTAAAAACGCCTTGATGGAGAGATTTGAGTTTTCTGATGCTCAGGCTCAGGCCATTGTTGATATGCGCCTCGGCAAGCTGACGAGCCTTGAAACCGAAAAGATCCTTCAGGAATTGGCCGAGATTGAGGCCCTTATAGCCTATCTCAAGGACCTTCTGGAAAACCCCCCGAAGATTCTTGCCCTGATTAAAACAGAAACAAATGAACTGGCCGGCAAGTACGGCGACAAGCGGCGCACTGACATTGTTACCGACGAGGTTGAAGAAATCAATATTGAAGATCTGATTCAGAAAGAGCAGATGGTCATTCTGATTTCCAATCTCGGGTATATCAAACGTGTTCCGGCTTCCGCCTACAAGAGCCAGAACCGCGGAGGCAAGGGTTCTAACAGTGCCAAGCTGGTAGAGGATGATTTTGTCAATCAGGTCTTTACCGCCTCCACTCATGATCATGTGTTGTTTATCACCAGCGCCGGAAAGGCGTACTGGGTCAAGGTGCACGAAATACCCGAGGCCGGACGCAACAGCCGTGGTGCCCACATCAAGGGCCTTTTAAGCGTCAGCTCCGATGAAGAGATTACAACAGTTGTCGCTATCGGCGAATTCAGCGATACCCAGTACCTGTTGATGGCAACTGCCAATGGTGTGGTCAAGAAGGTTACAACACGGGACTTCCAGAATGCCAAGACCCGCGGAATTATCGCCATCAAGCTTGATGAAGGCGATCGTCTGGTAAGCGGTATTCTTACCAGCGGTACCCACGAGATCATGCTGATTACCCGCCGGGGTCAGGCCCTGCGCATGACTGAACAGGATATCCGGGTGCTCGGCCGTGCAAGCCGCGGTGTTACCGGAATCCGTCTTTCAAAGGGAGATGAACTTGCGGGCGCCCTCGGTGTAGAAGACGGATCCCAGATGCTTATCATGACCGAAGCCGGTTACGGCAAGCGGGTTGAGTTTGCCGAGTTTACTCCCCATGGACGAGCTACCGGCGGCCAGAAGGTGTATACTATTTCCGAGAAAACCGGCGAGATTGTCGGCATGATTACCGTAGAGGATTCGGACGAGGTGGTCTGTATCACCAGCCAGGGCAAGACACTGCGCTTCAAGGCAAAAACAATCCGGACGCAGGGCCGGGCTGCCCAGGGCGTTCGCATCCTCAATATTGACAGCCCCGACATGCTGACCGGCATCGACAAAGTTGCCCGGGAGGAGAATGCCCCTGTTGGCACTGCCGACAAAGCGGTAACCAGTATAGCCGGTGAGCTGGATCTGGACGGTTCGGATGAAAGTGATGTTTCTGGTGAAGACACGGAATAATCCGGGGATGTAAGAAAGGCGTTTCCGGAATAACAGGCAGGCAGTCCGCTTACGGGCTGCCTGTTTTTTTTATCTGTTGACGCACAGGCCAGTGCAACTATAATGTAACCGGAGAGAAAATCATGAAAAACTTGACGATCCGAAATCTGCCCGAAGAAACCCTGAATAAACTGCGCCTTAGGGCTGCACGGCACCGCAGGTCCATGAACAGCGAAATTTTGATAGTGCTTGATCAGGGTTTGGAGCGCAGTGTGGAGATATCTTCTCCGGCTCCGGCGAGAGAGGTTCGGAATGATCTTTTATCCGCTCTGGCCGGTGCCTGGGCAGGCGATGACTGGCAGGTTCGCATCGATGCCCTGTATGATCAGGAGTTTCCTTCATGACTTTGCTTGATACTGATGTCTGTCTGGCTTTTTTGGGCGGCAAGGCTTCGGCCCGAGGCGCCCTGGAATCTGTAGAGGGGGAGGCCGCTGTCTCCTGGCAGACCGTGGCAGAGTTATATCAGGCTGCATTAAGCTCCCTGCGTCCGGCAGAAAACCGCGTTCTGATAGACAAGTTTTTGCTTACTGTCCGGATTCTGTATCCTGATCCTTCCATTCTTGCCGAGGTAGCCTTGATACAATGCGGCCAGAGGGCTGCTGGCCATTCTGTTCCTGAAAGGGATGCGATTATCCGTGTTCTTGCCCGCCGAAACGGAGCCCGGCTTTTAACCCTGCATAAAGAACGTTTCACGTGAAACATTTTTCCTGTGCGGCGTGCTTTCCTTCCTTTTGAATCTTGAATAAATTACAAAAGCAACCGGGTTTTGAAAGAGCCTCTCTTGTCTGTTTTTTTTCTGGTAGAAATGGGTAAAAAAAGTGATGTTCCGGCATGATTGTTTCACGTGAAACAATCATGCCGGGGGTGAGTCTGCCGGGCTTTGTCTATTCCGTATTCGTTGGAGAGCGACGACCGCTTTTATGAATGGAGCGGATCTTTTTTTCTGCCATGCGTTTCAGTCTGGACGCCTTGCTTGGTTTGGTGGGACGGCGAACTTTAACAGGTGCAGCTGCCTGTACAATGAGATCAAAAAGACGTTTTTCTGCTATTTCACGATTGCGCAGCTGGCTGCGTTCATCATCGACATTAATAAACAGGCTGTCCGGTTCTGTAATTCTGTTGCTGAGCCGGCCCCGTATCCTGTCTTTTTCTTCCGGTGAAAGACCGCGAAGCAGGTCAACCGGAATAGTGATATAAACCTTGGTGTTTACCTTGTTTACGTTTTGTCCTCCCGGGCCGCCTGAACGGGCAAAGCTTACAGAGGCCAGGGTTGTGATAGAGTTCAAAAGGGCTTCTTTGTTCATGGAGATACCCGCTGCTGTCTGAATTCTATAAGGGGCCACCAGGAAAGATCAAACTCGGCTTCTATGCGGACTTCAAGTTCATCGGGAAGCGACGGAAAAAAATCCAGGCCGGTTCGTTCTTCCAGGTCGTCTATAGTGCAGGCATACGAAGCCAGGGGGGATTCTCCTCTTTGGTTCGGAAGTATAAAAGCAATACAACGGGCCTCATCGCCGTTCCAGTACAGTATAGCCTTGTAATAATAGTGCGGGACAGAAACCCTGTTTGGGCCGATGCGTTTAAAATCTGCCCTGTCCAAAACAGGTCCGGTGACGACAAAAATTTCTCCGTACCTGTCTGCCCAGCCGCGAACAATGGCTTCAAGACTGGCCCAGATACCCCGGTTAAATGCCGGGCGTTGCGGGCTCATGTTGGAAAAAAGAAAAGACTCAAGCATGGCCTGTGCAGAAAAACGAAAATCTGCAGCCGGGGCAAGGTGCCCCCTGTCAAACCCCGAGCCCCGATAGTCTTCAAGGGTTGCCGACCCGCCTGGAATGGCGGGGTCCGGGCGGAAACGGTCAGACCGTTCCGCATTGCGGCTGTTTACCCTTTCATCAGTAAGCCGCCAGGCTACCCAGTCGGACTGTTCGTGTTCCTCGTTGTACTGCAGGGCGAAGGCTGTGTAAAAGAATACCGGGGCGGTTTCTTCATAGGCGGGCAGGGCTATATGATCCCGCGGATTATCTCCAAAGAGTTCCTGAGCGCACAGTCCAATCGCAGCCAGCAAATGAAGAACGAGTAGGGAAAATCGGATAATTCTACGGCGTTGTAGCTGTGATGTATGCATGCTTTCAGTATAACAGCCCGGGACTCCGGTTTCTACACACTGGTGACAGTGAATTGATTGTTCACTTGTTGAACAATCAGCAGGGCATCAATGGCCTGCTTACAGATTTTTTGTTATATTTAACTTACAATTGTTTTGGGGAGGATTGATCATGAAAATTGATGTAGATACTTTTCTTGCAGCAACTGCTGCGCGTCGCAGCATATATGGAATCGGAAACGAAGAGGTTGTTGACCGCGAGCGAATCTCCGCTATCGTTGGCACAGCTCTCCGTCATACGCCGTCTCCCTATAATCTGCAAAGCGGAAGGGTACTGGTATTGTTCGGAGAAGAGAGCCGCCGGTACTGGAATCAGCTTAAAGCAACCTTGAAAAAAAATATGAGCGCTGAGCAATTCCAGCGTGTGTCAGAAAGGATACTAGGCTTTTCTTCAGGATATGGAACAGTTTTGTTTTTTGATGATGAGGCTGCAGTGAAAGAGCTGCAGGTCCGTTTTCCGGGCCATGCCGCAGATTTTCCATTGTGGACCCTGCAATCCAACGGTATGCTGCAGCATACCGTGTGGACCG
>CAZXJV010000030.1:0-8270 GCA_964641135.1 uncultured Treponema sp.
TATTGATCTGATGACAGCTTTGGAAAAGAAGCTTGGCAGAACAATAGAAATCCGCCGGGTGCCTTGGGCACGGGCTTTGGATATGATGCGTCAGGGACAAGCAGATATGATCACGGGTATTGCATGGACAGAGGAAAGGGCGGAATATATGAATTATGTTCCTACCAGTTACAGCGAAGTTCGTCCAATGTTCTTTACCCAAAAGGGCAATGCTGACACGGTCAAAAGCTATGAAGACTGCAAGGGAAAACGATAGGAAAGTCGACACACTCTGCATATTTTGAACCATTCAATTCTGATACCAGTTTACAAAAGGTTAGTATTTCGACTGAAGCGCAGATTTTGCGTATGCTGAGCCTTGGCCGTATTGATCTTGCGATCGGGACTGATCCTAACTTAAGCTGGGATGTTGTCAACCTTGGTTATAAAGATCTTGTTGAGCCGACCACCTGGCAGCCTGATCCGCGTACCCCCTTGTATATTGCGTTTTCCAAAAAATCCGCAGCGTCCAATCTGGTTGATTCTGTTGACCGTTCTTTAAAAGAAATGTTAGAAGACGGTACCCTGCGTGCGATATTATTACGTTATCGATAGCGAGCAATAATCATGAAAAAAAACAGTTATGGAGAGGTAGTTAATTTTTCAGGTTGTTTCAAGCTTCTCAATCTCGTGCTCTTTTCTATTCTGATTATTATGCCGGTTCCCGGTCAAAATATGGACGTAACGTTCATCACTGAGATTTATCCGTATGCTGCCTTCTATGAGGATGGTAATCTTGTAGGCTTTGCTGTTGAGCTGCTGCATGCGATATGGCGGTGGTTAGGTGACCCCCCTGCTCCAATCCATGTATATCCCTGGGCCCGTGGATACAATCTGGCCTTAACTGAACCAAATGTAATGCTTTTTTCCATGGCACGAACTGCAGAACGGGAGAAATTGTTTAAATGGGTAGGTCCTATCGGTCGCGGTTCGTACAATCTTGTTGGTAAGGAAGCGCGAAAAAACGAGATTGGAACTATTACTTCTACATCAGATGCAATACGATGGCGGGTAGGAGTGCTGAGATCTGATTATGGACAACTTCTTATGGAAACAGGCGGTCATCCTTCAGATAAACTGGTGGTGTTAACGCATTTTGATCAGCTGGTCCGGATGCTGATTCTTGACAGGGTAGATATGATCTGTGTTCCTCAGCGAACCATCAATGAGTACCGTTCAAGCCATGCCGAAATCCCGGATTTGCGAAATTATGTAACTGTTTCGCAGACTTTCTTTTATTACGCGTTCAGCCTTCGGACATCGGATGACATTGTAAAAAGGTACCAAACCGCCTTAGATGCAATTGATGCGGAGCGGCGAAGAATCTTGCACAAGTATAACGAAGAACCCTGATCAGCTATCGAACTTTTCTTGTTAAAGGGATATACTCGCTGCTATGGCACGATTAAATATTATATCAGATATGGACGGTGTTATTTACCGTGGTAAGGAGCTGGTTCCCGGAGCCTGTGATTTCATTTCCAGGCTGATAGCAGCAGAAATTCCCTTCCTTTTTTTGACCAATAATTCAGGCCAAACAACCCGTGATCTGGTCCGCAAGATGGAAGCTCTGGGTATCAAGGGCTTGACCGATGCTAATTTTATTACCGCTGCGATGGCAACTGCCATCTTTCTTTCTTCACAGCAACCCGGGGGCAGTGCCTATGTTATTGGCGAAGCCGGTCTTTCCTCGGAGTTATATAAGCACGGGTTCAGCATAACCGAAAACCGCCCTGATTATGTTGTTGTCGGAAAAACTGCAAACTTCAACTACGACATGATCCGCAAGGCTGCACGGTTTATCCAGAATGGAGCAAAATTCATCGGGACCAATCCTGATATGATTGATCCGGTTGAAGGCGGGTTTGAACCTGCTGCCGGTGTGATGTTAAAGGCGGTTGAATCGGCATGCGGTAAAAAACCATATATAGTGGGCAAGCCCAATTCCTTGATGATGATGATTGCGCGTAAACAGCTGGGCGTACATTCTGAAGACACAGTGATGATTGGTGACCGGATGGACACGGATATTGTAGGCGGTATGGAAGCCGGTATGAAAACCTGCCTTGTTTTGTCAGGTGTTTCCAGCCGTGATTCTATTCGGGATTTCCCATATAAACCTGACTATATCTTTGATACTGTAGGCGATATTGATCCGGAGGGCTGGTAATGGAAATCCAGATACCCTGTCTGCTGCGAATCAAGCCGAATGCCCTGTACAAGCTGGGAAAGTACCTGCGAAAAGCCGGTTTTGAGAAGGTCGCCCTTTTCTACGGTGAAGGGATTCACAGCCTTTTGGGCGAACGGGTGTCGATCAGCCTTGACAGCTCCGAGATTCGGGTAGTGCATGAAGAAACAGTAAGCGGAAACACGGTTGAGCAGGTTCTTAAAAGTGCCTGGTCACTGCCGAGAGGAACCGATGCCCTTGTTGCTGTAGGCGGTGGCATGGCTGTTGATTACGCAAAATACATTGCTTTTGTAACACAGATGCCGGTGATATCTGTCCCGACCGCCATATCAAACGACGGATTTGCCAGCCCGATGGCAAGCTTGTATGTTGAGGGCAAGCGAAAGAGCCTGAAAGCACGCATTCCCTATGGTGTAATACTTGATACAGACGTAATCAGCCGTTCACCGGAGCGCTTCTCGTATTCAGGTATCGGAGATCTGGTTTCAAAGTACTCGGCGGTTCAGGACTGGAAGCTGGCCTATCATAACAAGGGCGAGCCGGTTAATGATTTTGCAGTGATGATCAGTCTGCAGTCTGTTGAAAACCTGGTAAATTATCCGGTAAAATCTATTAATGATCTTGATTTTCTGCGTTTGATCTGCGGTGCTCTTGTTATGAGTGGTGTAGCAATGGAGGTCAGCGGTTCAAGCCGCCCTGCCTCCGGTAGCGAGCATCTGATAAGCCATGCCTACGATGCACTTGCAAAAAAGCCGGATATGCATGGACTGCAGGTCGGTGTTGCGACCCTTGCCGTTACCTGGCTTCAGGAGCATCCCAAGCGTCAGTTGATTATGGACGTCTTTGAGCAAACAGGTTTTAACACCTGGATGGCCGCTCATCCCCTGGATCGCGAAGACTTTATTCGGGCCGTTGAAACTGCTCCGTCTGTAAAAGAAGGGTATTATACGGTTTTATCCGACACTGAAAAGCGGCGAACGCTGATACGGGACCTTGAAACAAACTCTTTCTGGGACCGCTATCTTCGTTGACCGGAGTACGCACAAGAGGGCTTCTTGCCGCCCTCCTGCTAGCCAAAGCACCGTGCCGGTGATACACTTTTTTTATTATGATACTTGCGTTACTTGCCCTTGTCGGGGGCCTGGCTCTTCTTGTATGGAGTGCTGACCGCTTTGTAGACGGAGCGGCAGCAACTGCCCGTCATCTCGGGATGCCTGCCTTGTTGATCGGTATGGTTATTATCGGTTTTGGAACCTCGGCCCCCGAGATGGTTGTTTCCGCCTTTGCTGCTGCCGAGGGGAATCCCGGATTGGCTATAGGTAATGCCTATGGATCAAATATTGCAAACATTGCTTTAATACTCGGATTAACTGCCCTGATAAGTCCTGTCGCTGTTCATTCATCAATTCTGCGAAAGGAATTGCCCATTCTGGCGGCTGTGACGGCTTTGGCTGCCTGGCAGATGTATAACCGTGATATAACCCGTCTTGATGCATGGATTCTTCTTGGTGTATTTGCTCTCATCATGTTCTGGACAATACGTGAAGGCCTGAAAAATCGGGGAGACACACTTGAAGCCCAGGCTGTTCAAGAGATAGACATAAAGGAAATGCCGCTCGGCAAGGCTCTGCTCTGGCTGCTCATCGGTCTTGTGCTTTTGATCGGCAGTTCGCGCCTTCTGGTCTGGGGTGCGGTCAGTATCGCACGGCATTTCGGTGTCAGCGATCTGGTTATCGGATTAACCATTGTCGCCATCGGCACCTCGTTGCCCGAGCTTGCTTCCTCTTTGGCTGCAATCCGGAAAAACGAGCACGATCTTGCACTCGGCAACATTATCGGCTCAAATCTGTTTAATACCCTTGCTGTTGTCGGTATTGCAGGTGCCATTCATCCCCTGGTTGTTGGACCGGAAGTATTTAACCGTGATGTAATGGTTATGGCTGCGCTGACCCTTTCCCTGTTTGTATTTGGATTCGGATTCAAAAAGCAGGGCCGGATTAACCGGGCTGAAGGGGCTCTGTTGTTGCTCTCATACGCAGGGTACACCTTCTGGCTAATCCGTGCTGCCATTGCAGGAACGGCAGGATAAAAAATCCGTTAAAAAAAGGGCAGTGTTTTTTAAAGGGCCAGTCTGCACAGACTCAGTACCCGCCCGGGTCACCGGTTTTTGATCCGCCCTCTACCAGATCGCGGCTTGCGCTGAAATTGGTTCCCAGTCGCTGGGCTCCCATTTCAATATATGCAAGGGCTGTTGCCCGGTCGCGGATGCCTCCTGATGGCTTGACCTTGATACGTCCGTCCGCTGTTTTAAGCATGATGCCGACTGCTTCCGGACTGGCTCCGGATGCTGCAAACCCGGTCGACGTCTTTACAAACGCTGCTCCGCAGGAAATACAGATTTGTGTGGTTTGTGCTATTTCTTCGGGGGTAAGATAACAGGTTTCAAAAATAACTTTCAGGGGCACCCCCGAATTATTGCACACATGGGCAACAGACCGTATATCTTCTTCAACAAAAGCCCATTCGCCCGATCGGATCATGGCATAGTTTGCAACCATATCTATTTCGTCAACACCCAGCCTGATATATTCTGCGGCTTCAAATACCTTGACTGCGGTTGTTGTAGTGCCGTGAGGGAAGGCCAGTACACAGCTGACTCCGGTTTCAGAACCTGCTGTCAGTTGTTTTGCAAGCGGTATATCAAAGGGGCGGACGCATACGGTTTTTGTATTCCATTTAATGCTTTCCTGGATGGCGGCTATGGCCTCGGCCCTGGTCATTTCTGGTTTAAGGACTGCGGCGTCCAGATATCTGTTAATCGGTTCCATGTATCAATTATAGCACATTCCGATCCATCTGCACATCGTTGCCCGATCGGTTGATATGTGCTACACTTGCACACATGCTAAAACCCGGTTATTCCGTTACAGCAACTGCTCCCGGAACCATTGCCAATGTGGCTGCGGGTCTGAATATTTTCGGCTTTTCTCTTGAACAACCCTTTGATTCTGTTACACTGCGACTGTGCGCCGGAAAGGGTTTGTCCCTTGCGACTGTTTCAGGAGAAGATACTGGTGTTTTTCATAATGCTGTGGATAATCCCGTTTTACGTGCGCTTGGGGTGATGGCTGTGTCTCTTGCCGAGGCACATACCGGCACACACATAAAGCCGGCCTCTTTTTTTTCTGCCGGAGGGTGTTGCCCCGTAATGCTTTCACCGCGTGAACTTGGACGGGGAGCCCTGGCCGTTTTATCGGGATCATTTTTGCTTGAGGTCGACCTTGCTATCGGGGTGCCCGGTATAACCGGGGCAGGGACCGGTCCCTCGCTTGTACCTGCTGCGCTAATGGCATTTAACCGGTTGACCGGTAGTACCTGTTCAACAAGGGAATTGCTTCTGTTGGCTTTGGAAGTAGAGCGTTCGGTTTTGGGTCTGACGCATCCTGATATTACCGCACCGGCCCTGTATGGCGCCTTTTGTTTGATCAGGAATTATTCACCTCTTGAAATTCTTGCTCTGGATGTACCGGAGGATCTTTACTGTGCTTTGGTCAGTCCTGATCTGGCCGTTTCAGCCGAGGCCTTGCAGGCTGCCCTGCCCGAGAGCGTCCCGCTTCAGCTGGCGATTTCCCAGGCAGGAAATGCTGCCGCTTTGGTTGCCGGGTTGTTGCAGTCAAACTGGGGGACAATAAGCGCATCCTGCCGGGATTATCTTGCAGAACCCTTCCGCGCACCGCTGATTACCGGGTTTGCCGATGTAAAACTGGCTGCGATGGATGAAGGGGCTCTCGGGGTGGGTATTTCGGGTGCCGGCCCGGGTGTGTTTGCCTTTGCCCGAGGTCGTGGGAATGCCGAAAAAATCGGCGGCGTCATGGTCGCCGCCTTCCTGAAGAATGGTGTGCGCAGCCGCACCTATGTTTCAAAAGTTGCCGGCGGCAAGCCGCAGATACTGGAGGAGAAACCGTCATGATTTATTCCGATACCCGCGATCCAAAGCGTCAGGTTTCGTTCCGAACCGCTGTGATGCAGGGCATGGACCCTGAAACAGGAGGGTTGTATATCCCTTGCGAGATACCATCATTGCCCCGCACTTTGTTGACCCGGACCACAACACCATCGTTTCGGGATATCGCCTTTGAAACAGCTAAACTGTTTGTTGCAGATGAAATATCCGATGAGGATTTGATGGCTATCATTGTGGATGCCTATCCTTTTACTGCACCGGTTTCACCCATTGATCCGACAACCTATGTGCTGGAACTGTTTCATGGTCCAACCTGTGCATTCAAGGATTTCGGGGCACGGTTTATGGCCCGTGTGATGAGCTATTTTAACCGCGGTGAATCTGATCCCCTGCATATTCTGGTAGCGACCTCCGGTGATACCGGTAGTGCTGTCGGCAGTGCTTTCCATAATGTTCCCGGTATAGATGTAACGATTTTATATCCCACCGGCCGTATCTCTCCCTTGCAGGAAAAGCAGCTTTCGACGTTTGACGGGAATGTACGCGCGCTTGCGGTTTCGGGAAGTTTTGATGATTGTCAGGCCCTGGTAAAAAAAGCGTTTACCGATGAGGCTTTGCGTGCACAATTCCGCCTTTCATCGGCAAACTCGATCAATATAGCCCGTCTGTTGCCGCAATCCTTTTACTATATTTACGGCTCCTTGCTGGTACATTCGCGGTGCCAATACGATAACAAAATTGAGTGTCCTTCCCTGATTGTGACTGTTCCATCCGGGAATTTTGGAAATTTGACCAGCGGTCTTATGGCGCGGCAGATGGGCGCGCCGATTCGCGGATTTATTGCCGCAACCAATTCAAACCGTACTGTTCCTGACTGGCTGGAATCTGGTGAATACAAGCCCCGGCCTTCTGTCGCAACGCTTTCAAACGCAATGGATGTGGGGGCCCCAAGTAATTTTGAACGGATGTCCTCTTTGTATGGACTTGATCAGGCCCGGCAACTGTTGGCCGGTTACTGGCTTGACGATGCCGGCACAATGGCTGCCATACGTTCCTGCCATGAACGAACCGGGTATATAATCGATCCGCACGGTGCTGTTGCCTGGCAGGCCTGGGATGATATCCGGTCAGGGGCCATGGGACGCATGCTGGCCGGTATGACTATGCCGGCCGGTCAGCCGGGTTTGCGCGGACTTCCTCTATGGGCACCGGAATGGGGCAGGGACTGTGCGGACCGGCATTGTGTCGGCCTTATTCTGGAGACCGCCCATCCCGCGAAGTTTGGCGAAACAGTAAAAAGTGCTATCGGCCGGGATCCCACGCTGCCCGAGCGGCTGGAGAAGGTTCTGCACTTGCCGGACCGTTCTGTGCCGATGACTGCGGATTATTCCAGCTTCCGTGCCTGGCTCCTGGCGAATCTGTAGGATTCCTTCAGGCTTTTTGGCCGCTGTAGCTTTCCACTTCATCAACAAGGTGCTCAAGAGCGACCCCTGCTGTTTTAAACATGCTTATTGTGTCGGCGGCGTCATGATACCGTTTTTCGGCAACGACGCGGGTTATGCCGCAGTTGATGATCAGCATGGCACAGGTACGGCAGGGGGTCATTTTACAGTATAGTGTGGCCTTGTTTATTGATATGCCCTGTTTTGCTGCCTGGCAGATAGCGTTTTGTTCGGCATGCACGGTGCGTACACAATGCCTGGTGATGCTGCCGTCTTCGTGTTGCATCTGTTTGAATTGATGACCGGCTTCATCGCAGTGGACAAGCCCGGTCGGCGAACCTACATATCCGGTGACCAGAATCTGGTTGTCGCGTGCAATGACACAGCCGGAACGGCCCCGATCACAGGTCGCCCGTTTACCGATAGCACGGCAGACCTCCATAAAATATTCATCCCATGTGGGTCGGACATAGCCCGTGGTGCTTGTGTTTTCCATGATGAACGAAGTATAGCATGGACCGGGGCTGTTGTGGTGTCAAAGAACCTTTCAGGTTTGACTTTTTTTCAGGAATTGCGGATATTCAATAACATGCCAGAACAAACAATTGTCCCCATTGAACAACTCATGCCCAACAAG
>CAZXJV010000030.1:8280-16500 GCA_964641135.1 uncultured Treponema sp.
CAACAAGCTGTTCCTTGTCCCGCTGATGGGGCGGCCCATCTTTCCCGGTATTTTTACACCTATCATGATCAATAATCCCGATGACGTGAAAGTTGTCGAGGAAGTATATTCCGGTGATGGTTTTATCGGAATAATCATGCTGAAAAACGAGGTCGAGAATGCATCGGTCAGCGACCTGTATCAGGTAGGTACGGTTGCCCGTATCATCAAAAAGATCAATCTGCCGGATGGCGGCTTGAATGTGTTTATTTCGACTTTAAAGCGTTTCCATATCCGCAAGGTGGTCAATGAGCGCGGTCCGATGGTTGCGATCGTTGAATATCAGGACGATGAAGATGCCGATACCTTTGAGGTGAAGGCTTTGACCCGTGCCCTCATCGGTGAAATGAAGGAAATCTCGGAGAATAATCCCCTGTTCTCGGAAGAGATGCGCCTGAATATGATCAATATTGATAATCCCGGCAAGATTGCAGACTTTATCACCAGCATTCTGAATATAGATAAAAAGGACCAGCAGCGTATCCTGGAAACCCCCAACGTACGCCAGCGTATGGAACAGGTTCTCGTTTTTATAAAAAAAGAACAGGAGCTGTTACGAGTTCAAAAGAAGATACAGAACGAGATAAATGACCGCATAGAAAAAAACCAGCGGGAATACTTTCTGCGTGAAGAATTGAAAGCAATCAAGGAAGAACTGGGTATGACCACGGATGCAAAAAGCTCCGAATACCAGAAGTTCAAGGAGAAAATTGATGCCTTCAAGTTTGACGGCGAGATAAAGGATGCTGTTGAAGGAGAACTGGAAAAATTCTCCCTGATGGATTCCAATTCGGGTGAATATATCGTAACCCGCAATTATCTGGAAACAATTGTGCATCTGCCCTGGGAACCGCCGGTCCCGGAGGCCTGGGATCTGAAAGAGGCCCGTACGGTGCTGGATGGAGATCACTACGGCCTTGAGGATGTTAAAAAACGAATCGTTGAGTATCTGGCGGTACGGAAACTGAAAAAAGATACAAAGGGCTCCATAATCCTTTTGGTCGGCCCTCCCGGGGTAGGAAAAACCAGTGTAGGACGATCAATCGCCCGGGCCATGAACAAACAGTTTTACCGGTTTTCGGTGGGCGGTATGCGCGATGAGGCAGAGATCAAGGGCCACCGGCGCACCTATATTGGCGCCATGCCGGGTAAAATTATTCAGGGCTTGAAGATTGTCAAATCAAAAGCACCGGTTTTTATGATAGACGAAGTGGACAAGATGGGGCAAAGCTACCAGGGGGATCCTTCAAGCGCACTGTTGGAGGTGCTGGACCCGGAACAGAATATTGCATTCCGGGACCACTATCTTGATCTGCCCTTTGATCTTTCCAATATCATGTTTATCCTTACAGCAAATACCCTTGATTCCATTCCGGGCCCCCTGGTGGACCGGGCCGAGGTGATACATCTGTCCGGTTATATCGATACCGATAAGCTGGAGATAGCCAAGAAGTATCTGGTTCCGCGCAGCCTTGCAAAAAACGGGCTTGGAAAACGTCAGGTTCACTACAGTCGTGATTCTTTGCTTTTTATTGCCAATGCCTATGCCCGTGAGGCAGGGGTACGCAACTTTGAAAAAAATCTGGATAAAATTCACCGCAAGTTCGCAACCGAGATTGTGTTCGGAGAAAAAAATGCAAAAGACAGCTTCAGCCCCGATCGAACGATGATTGAATCTCTTCTGGGTAAACCGCTGTTTCGCGATGATGATATTAAAACTCCGGACCGTGCGGGTACTTCGCTGGGACTTGCCTGGACCAGTATGGGCGGAGATACGCTTATAATTGAAGCCATCAGTAATCCCGGCAAGGAGGGCTTCAGCCTGACCGGGCAGATGGGTGATGTTATGAAGGAATCAGCCTCGATTGCGTGGTCCTGGGTAAAACACTGGGCCTCGGATAATGGAATAGCCGGTCCTGAATGGTATGACAAACGGTTTGTTCACCTGCATATACCGGAGGGAGCTACTCCCAAGGACGGGCCTTCGGCGGGTATTACCATGGCGACAGCACTGCTTTCATTGATTACCAACAAACCGATCCGCAAGAACCTGGCCATGACCGGAGAACTTTCGTTGACCGGCCAGGTGCTTCCTATCGGCGGTCTTAAAGAAAAGACTGTGGCGGCCCGGCGCAATAAGGTGAAGGATATAATTATTCCCCGCGCAAATGTGCGTGACCTGGACGAGATACCGGATTACGTGAAAAAGGGGATAACCTTTCACCCGGTGAGCAGGATGGAAGAGGTTATTGACTTTGCCCTGCCGAAAGCCGGCAGTAGTCAAAGGTCTGGCCGTCTACAATAATTTTACGGGCAAGCTCTGTAAGCCGCCGGTTTCCTGTAAGGGATGCAAACCCGGCGGCTTTATCTTTTTCCAGAAGATCAAACAATTTTTGCTCAAGAACCCGGGTGACCGGAAAAGGGTCAGAACAGCATACAGGAATGCGACGACGGCGCAGTGCTGTGCGTTCGGTTTTAAGCCAGTCGGTATACCGTGCTGATGCCTGTGCAAGGGGCCGAATATCAACACCTGCTTTTGAATACAGCTCCTGCATGTGGCATAACAGCACAAAAAGACTGTCCGGAGGCGACAGCAGTTTGCAGTGCTGGCTATGGGGAATCATGGGCGGGATACCGGCCTTGATCAGCGAGTGGTGCCATGCCCTGGCCCTTGGTCCGTACGTTTCGCTGTTCGGCATTCCGCTGGGACGCTCCCGTGCATAGAGCTGCCTGTACTGCTGCAGCTGATCGGGCCAGTGGTGTTCAACCAGGTTCATAAAGAGGTCCTTTTGCCGGCCGGGCCTGAGGGTGAGACCTCCCGGCCAGACGAAACCGGCTCCGCAGTTTGCTGCTGCGGAAAAGAGCTGTGCTGTCTGCATATCACTCTCATCGGGACCGGGCAGTAAGGGCATTGCCATGATGCCGGTCATAAACCCTTTCTTCCGGGCAAGGCGCAGCGTTTCAAGCCGTTCTGCGGTACAGGGGGCACCCGGTTCTACAAGGGAGACAATTTTTTCATCGACGCCGGTTACAGTCATGATGAGCAGGACACGGGGAAAGCGGGAAAGGATGTCAAAGTCGCGTTTGACAAGAGAACTTTTTGTAAGGATGACAAGAGGCAATCCTGTTTCGGACAGGACTTCAAGTGTACGCCGTGTCAGACCGCGTTCGGCTTCGAGGGGCTGATACACGTCGGTTACGCCGGAACCGATGCAGATTGCACCCCATTCGCGGGCAGTAACGAGTCCGTCGATTGATGCCCGTGCTGCCTGTGCGATGTTTGTTCGCACAACGATATCGCGCTCAAAGTCTCCCTCAACATAATATTTCTCGGCCCGTCCGTCGCAATAGACACAGCCGTGACCGCAGCCACGGTAGGGTGCCTGACACCGGTACAGGGCGGTCAGAAATGTTTCGGGCAGTTGTGCGCGGCTGACGGGTTTTTTTGCTTCGATTTCGCTGATCATACCGGGCTTCAGTATAACAGGGCTTTTTGAGTGAAACCAGATGACGGTTTGGAAGGACTGAAAGCCGGATAATGGTCCGCCCCTTGAGAAAAGGGCGTCAAAACACTATGATGGGGCCATGCTTGAGAAAATGAGAAATATCGGCATCATGGCCCACATTGATGCCGGCAAAACAACAACAACAGAACGGATACTTTATTATACCGGAAAGATTCACCGCATCGGCGAGATTGATGATGGCGAAGCGACGATGGACTGGATGGCCCAGGAGCAGGAACGCGGTATAACGATTCAAAGCGCCGCGACCACAACCTGGTGGCGCGATCACCAGATAAACATTATTGATACCCCCGGCCACGTTGATTTTACAGCCGAGGTTGAACGTTCGTTGCGCGTGCTGGACGGAGCTGTTGCGGTTCTGTGCGCTGTTGGCGGGGTTCAGCCGCAGACGGAAACCGTATGGCGCCAGGCCGATCAGTATCGTGTTCCGCGCATCTGTTTTGTGAACAAGATGGACCGTGTAGGGGCAGATTTTTTTGCCGCAATGACCGATGTACGCGAGAAGTTTGGCGCGGTGTGTGTGCCTGTACAGATTCCGGTCGGTGAGGGCGGTGATTTTGAGGGTGTGATTGACCTGATACAGATGCGCGAGATTCGATGGAATCTGGACGATAACGGCGAAACCATGAGCTTCAGTCCCGTTGCGCCGGAGCGTGCAGCGCTGGCGGATGAATGGCGCGAGAAGCTGCTGGACAGCCTTTCCGAGGCGAGCGATGAACTTACAGAGTTGATTCTTGAAGGCGCGGAAATTCCTGCTACACTGATCCGTTCAGAAATTCGCAAGGCGGTTCTTGCCCGCCGGCTTATTCCCTTTTTGTGCGGAGCAAGCCGCCGGAATCAGGGCATTCAGCCATTGATCGATGCCGTTGTCGATTTTCTTCCTGCGCCGGATGAAGTACCGGATGCGGTCGGCTTTCATGTCAAAAAAGAAGAGGACATCAACGTTCCCTGTTCGCCCGACGGGGTACCTCTGGGCCTGGTATTCAAGATCCAGCATGACCGCGAAGCAGGAGCCCTGTGTTATGTACGCATGTATTCCGGCAAAATCAAGGCCGGCGATCAGGTTTTTAACGTTGGCAAGAAAAAACGTGAACGGGTGAACCGTATCCTGCGCATGCATTCCAACAAAAGCGAGCCGATGGACTCTGTTGCCGCAGGGGATATTGCCGTGATTATCGGTCTTAAACTGGCCCAGACCGGTGACACGGTCGGCACCGAGGGTGTACCCATTCTTCTGGAAAAGATGCATTTTCCCGAGCCGGTTATTTCTGTTTCTGTTGAGCCGAAGACAATGAGCGAACGGGACAAGCTGAAAGAGACCCTCGAAATTCTGTCCCGCGAGGACCCCACCTTTACCAGCCGTGAGGATTCCGAGACCGGACAGCTGATTATATCCGGTATGGGTGAGCTGCATCTTGATGTTCTGGTAACCCGTATGCTGGATGACTTTAAGGTTGGAGCCAGGGTCGGGAACCCCCAGGTCACCTACCGCGAATCAATTACTGCTTCTGCAGATCACACAGAAACCTACAGCAGGAATCTTGGCGGTAAGGATAATACTGCAGGAATAACCTTGCGGGTGGAGCAGCTGCCGCGAGGCAGCGGAAACCAGTATCGGTGCGTGGTCAAGAAAAACCAGATACCCGAGGAAATCTACGATGCGATCGAGCGCGGTGTTACCAATGCCTTTGCATCGGGAATACAGTTCGGCTATCCCTGTGTTGATATCGGGGTGAGCTGTACCGGTATTGAGTACAGCGAACTGACTTCTACACCCTTCGCCTTTGAGGCAGCAGCTGCTATGGGTTTTGACGAGGCCTGCCGAAAGGCTTCTCCCGAGCTTCTGGAGCCGATCATGCATGTTGATATTCTGTGTCCCAAGGACTTTGTCGGTGAGGCTATGAGCCAGGTGACACAGCGCGGCGGTATGATAAGCAGTCTTGAATCCAAGCCGTCTATCGAGGTGGTTCACGCACAGGCACCCATGGCAAAGATGTTCGGCTTTTCTACTGCACTGCGTTCTGTTACCCAGGGCCGTGCCTCGTTTGCGATGAGCTTCAGTCATTTCGAGGTTAAAAAGGGCGGTCTGGGTTCTGCCTGGTAAAAAAACTGGAAAAAATGCCATAAGCAGAGTATACTGACAGACATGAGTCCTTCGGTTCTGCTTATGGCCGGATCAGCATTTTGTTCCGGGGTTGCTGTTGCTTTCGCCTTAATTCCATCCTTTACCTCATTTTCATGGTTACCAGCCCTCTCTGCCGGTCTGTGCGCCCTCGGCGCTGCTGTTGGTGCGTCCCGTGCCCTGCGCGGGGGATTAGCCGGCAAAGGTTCTGCTGATCGGGACGATATGGATTCTGTTGATGCTGATTCCGGGGCGCAAGACCGTGAATCGGACGTTTGCTTGCTGGAATCGCGTGTTGCAGCCCTGGAAGGCGATCTGCAGACAGCCCGTGAAACTCTTGCCCGATTAAAGAACAGCCTGTTTCTTGACAGCCATGTTGTGCTGCCTCTTGCCGACGCAGTCCTTTGTGCTGTTCCTGACAAAACAGAAGAGGCTGCCATGGCTCTTCTGGAAAAGTTTATGGCTGTACGTGATGTATCAGCCAAGGCTGCAAAGTCGGCCGCCGCATTGCAAAAGGATCTTGAGGACAGAAGCAGGACCGATTCTGTATATGTGCTTGCTGCCGATTCCCGTACCGCAATTCGCGATGAACGTTCTGTTATTCATGAGCTTTCCCAGTGCATAAAGGGTAACCAGGAACACCTTGGTGCTATGGGCAAGGAAATAACATCGGGTCTTGAACTTTTAAAGAATATTACTGATATCACCGAGCGTTCAAAACTGATTGCCTTTAACATGTCGATTGAAGCGGCCCGTATAGGCGAAAAAGGTCGCGGTTTTAAGGTCATCATTACCGAGCTGCACCGTCTGAATGAACGGACCTTTGAATTTTCCCGCCAGGTATCGGAACTTCTTGGACGTTTCCGTGAGTACAACCAGCTGCTGGTTGAAAATATGGATGAAAAGGCTGCAGCGGTAGTAACACAGGCGATACGGGGTATGGATGCTGCCGAAACGGCTGTTGATTCACTTGTGCAGGCAGTTGACCGTACCGATGCCCTTGTTAAAGAAGTAAACGGAATGTCCGGAACCATCGATCATGATCTGGACAAGATTCTTGAGTCCTTGCAGTTTCAGGATATTACCCGGCAAATGATAGAAGGAGCCCAGTACATACTTGATTTTCTGGAACACAGCAGGGATGCCTGTGCAGATCTGGCATCCATGACTGTTCCCGATGAACTTGTCAAGGAGCGGTTTAATTCACTGCGGGGACAATTGATCAAGCAAGCCAAAACGAACTACGAGAAAGAAGCATTGATGGAGGTGCGGCTATGAAATTTCTTTCGGTTGATGATTCTGCAACCATGCGTAAAATTGTATCACTGGCCCTCAAGGGCGCCGGCCATGAGGTGGATGAAGCAGAAAACGGGGCTCAGGCCCTGGAGTATCTGGGAAAGAACACTGTTGACTGCATTATTCTGGATATAAATATGCCCGAGATGAACGGTATCGAGTTCCTGAAGGCACGTTCCGGTAATGCTTCGATTGCAAAGATACCGGTATTTGTGCTTACTACACAGGACGAGGATTCGCTGAAACAGGAAGCCATGTCTCTCGGCGCAAAAGGATTTATCATAAAACCCTTCCAGAAAGAGGCTTTGCTGGAAGTGATCAATAACGGTATCTGACCGAAACAAGCGATGCCGATAGCCGTTCGCCTTCGGCATCGAGTTCCACCCGCGCGACTTCGGTACCTGTGTGCTGTTCGCCAAAATACAGGTAGCGGGGCAGTTCCAGTTGTATGGGCGCACCGGCACCAAAATATGCCGACAAAAATGATCCCGCAATGATATTAAGCATTTCCAGAAGAGAATCCTCACTGTTGGCAAGGCCGACATCGGCAGGTGTTTCACCGAAAAGGTTTTCGACAATTTTGTTCAATAAAGATTTATCAAGATGTATCAGAATCCTGCAGGACAGGGGAGTCAACACATCGATTGCAGCATATCGGCTGTCATCTGCATCGCATGCAGGGGCCTGGGCGTTTCCATCTGCATTGCCCGAGTTCAGTTTTTTTTCTTCGTCCAAAGGATTGTTCCCCAGCGGTTGTGCGTCAATAAAAGCCATGTCTGCAAAGACAGATGAAACTGCGGTACCCAGGAGTTCTGCTGCCCTTCCGGCATCTATCGTATCTGTCATTCTCCACCTCCCAGGACCTTCAGGACCTTTTCCGGTGTAACCGGTTTCTTTATTATTGACTGGATGCCCAGCTGACGCATTGATGTTTCGATCGAGCCGTCTGCAATACTGGAAGTCACTACGACAGGAATAGAAGCTGTCTGTGGTTTGTTTTTAAGAAGACGTATAAAGGTTTCACCGTCCATTTTGGGCATATTGATATCGGAGAAAATCAGATCCACTGTGCCTGCTTCATCAAGAGCGGTAAGTGCATCGATTCCGTTGTCTGCAAAAATAAATTGATCGACTTCGTAGCCTGCCATTTCTACACAGCGTTGTATAATCATCTGCGAAGTAGGGGAATCGTCTACAATCAGCACTGTCCTGATCTCAATCATCATGGTCTCCTGT
>CAZXJV010000030.1:16510-28211 GCA_964641135.1 uncultured Treponema sp.
CAGGTTGTTGGTAAACATCAGAAATTCCTGCTCCGGTATTAAATGGTCCATTTGCGGTTTCCTGACGATATGGTTGTTGTTCCGTCGCCGACATTGACCGACACTGTTCTGCTGATGGTTCCTCCGGTGTCTTCGGCAATTGCTCCAAGGGAACTTTTCCAGAGTATCCGTTTAATTGCTAGCAGATTCCTCTTGCCTATATCAAAGACCCCCTTGTCATCCATAACCGCAGCCCCGCCGGCCATTTTTACCCGGATGCTTGCCCGTACTGATCCATGTTTTTTCATTTCTTCGATCATAAGAGGCAGGCCGGTATCGGCGAAGTATCCGGGCAGGCGGGACGCCTTTGCCGTATCGATTGCCGAATCAGGCAGGGCAATGTGGATCATTCCCGCTATGTGAAGCTTGACATCAATAATGATAACAGCGACACAGGAACCGAGTGCGTAGGTTTTAATTTCATCAGCCGGATCGGTTGCAACAACCCATTCACCGATACCGACAGTATGTACTTTCATGATATACTCCGTGCCGGATCGGCGGCTTGAAGACAGGACAGGATCTGCTGTGTCATTTGCGGAATGTCCAGGCTGCGCTCCGAAGCGCCTATATCTACGGCTTCCTTGGGCATTCCGTATACGACAGAGCTGGCTTGTGATTGGGTAAAACAACGGGCACCCGATTTGCGCATTGCCAGAAGGCCGTCAGCCCCGTCTCTGCCCATACCGGTAAGCAGCAAACCGATTGCCCTTTCTCCGGCGGTTTTTGCGACAGAATTAAAAAGGACATCAACACTCGGGCGATGTCCTGATACTTTCTCTCCGGGTGAGCACTGTACAACCCATTCCAAACCATTTTTGCGTACTGTCATCTGGAAGTCGCCGGGGGCGATAAGAACCAGTCCCGGTTTGACCACATCTCCTGTAGCCGCTTCACGTACCTCAACCTGCGATGTTTTATTGAGAGCATCGGCAAAAAGCCGGGTAAAGACCGGAGGCATGTGCTGTACGATAACTGTTCCGGGCATATTGGGCGGAAATTGCGGGATAAGTGTATTCAGTACGGCCGTACCGCCGGTGGAAGCTCCTATCGCAATAATCCGGCGTGGCCCGCCTGCAGCAAGGGCCGGGCGGGGCGCATGTTTTTGAACAGATGCGCCCTGGGGGCGGGTAAGTTGTTTGGCGATATCAGCCTTGGCTGCCTCTTTTATTTTGGCAGTCAGGTCAGATATCATGCGCATCAGCCCTTCGCGGTCGCTTGCTTCGGGTTTTCCTACGACTTCAACAGCTCCCGCTGACATGGCTTCTAGTGCCCGTCGTGAACCCTCGAGGGTTACTGCAGAAACAATTACAACAGGGATCGGGTACTGGGGTAAAAGACGTTTGACGAATTCTATGCCGTCCATGCGGGGCATTTCCACATCAAGGGTGATGACATCGGGTTTAAGAAGTACAATCTTGTCGCGGGCTGACCATGCGTCGCTTGCCTTTCCTGCAACCTGAATCTCCGGATCCATTGACAGACCCCGCTCCAGCAGATCCCGTGCTATAGCCGAATCATCAACAATCAGAACACGAATCTTTTTTCCTGCTTTCATAATCGTGTCCTGCGCAAGACCTTTTTATCAGTACCGTCCACAAGAAGCAGTTCATCCTGGTTCAGTTCTACCGTCAGGTGGATGTCGCCGATATCGGGGGGAAGTTCCCGGACTGCTGCGGGATTGCCGTCAATGCAGGTGTATTGATATCCAAGTATCGGCCGGGCGGTAAGAGTGTCTCCGATTATATCCCAGGTCATAACTGCGGTGAGCCGGAATTCGTGAGTATATATGTGCATGGTGTCGTCTGTCGATGTGCTGTCTTCTGTATCGGAGTCAAATTCTGATGACTGTTCCTGTTGAGGCAGCGGCCGTTCAACAAGACAGGACACAACAACACGTTTAAGACAGTGAGTTTTATGGAATTCATACAGGGCATCACAGGAAAGATCCCGGACCCTGCAACCGGGAAATGTTCGTGCACTATACATATCAAGCCAGGGCTCTCCGTCAACAGTGTGTGCTGCAACTTCCCAGCAGCCGGTGATGTCCTTCGATTTTATTCCAGAATAGGTTGCAGAATACTCGTATCCGCCTGATCCATCTGACACTCCGGATGACTGAAGTGAATCATTGATTGAAAGGGCGAGGATATCCAGTTTGCTGCGCATTGATCGTTTACTCATGGCTTACAAGAAATCCTTTTTCGATAATATTTGCGTAATCGCGTGCCGCATAGCTTGATGGACCGCACTCCCAGATTGTTCGTGATTTTTCCAGCGAGCGGCTCATATATTCCGACTTGCACACTTCATATATCGGTATATGAAAATTGGAAAAAACCTCGCGATAGGTCTGAACGCGATTCAGTTTGTTTTCTGCCTTTGTAAAAATAAGCGAATGAATGATGATCTCCCTGCCTGATTCTTCACTGCAGGATTTGACTTCTTCCAGAATGGATTCAAGGCCGGCGACAGAAAACAGCTGAAATTCAAGAGGTATTATTACTTTGTCGCTGGCACGGATTAACAGGCGTTCAAGAGGGCTGTTTGACGGAGATGAATCAATCAGTATCCAGTCATAGTACCGTTTGAGGGAATTGATCAGGGCACAGAAGGGTTTATAGACAGCGATTATGTCTGTGTCGGGTATGTCCATGCGCATTTTTTTGTTGCGTGCGGGGATTATGTCAAGATTGCGGCGTACCCGTTTTTTAATATAGTCTTTTACCGGCACTGCGGTTTCATTTTGCAGAAGAGCCAAAAGATCACCAAAATCTTTTGGTGAATCCGATCCGAAAAAAAGGCTTAAATTTCCCTGGGGGTCTCCGTCGATGAGTAAAACCTTTTGACCGCGACGGGCAAGACCGCTTGCGATCTGAATTACCGATGAGGTTTTTCCGACGCCGCCTTTCTGATTGGCCACAGTTATAACATGGCCTGCGCCGGGCATTTCGGTTTGTTCCATGACCATTACTCCTTCTTCCGGTAAATCGCCGGTTTTACATAGTCAAAGGGACAGGTCTCCCTTTTCAATGATTCTGAATGTCCTACAAAAAAATATCCGCCGGGTTTTACATAGTTGAACATGGTGCGCACAACCCTGGCACGGGACTCCTGGTCAAAGTATATCATGACATTACGGCAAAATATAATGTCAAACTGTCCCCTCATCGGATAATGTTCCGCCATCAGGTTAAGACGCTTGAACAGTACCATCTTTGTAATATCATTACTGACAACATAATCATCCGGTCCGTTCTTTTTGAAGTAATTCATACGCCATGTAGCAGGAAGTTCCCGGAGTTTATGTTCTGCGTAGACTGCGTTCTGTGCTTCCTGCAGGGCAGCAAGTGAAATGTCTGTGGCCAATAAACCTATATCCATTGCATCCGCGGCAGGGCCATAGTGTTCTTTCAACAGCATACCGATAGAGTAGACCTCTTCGCCTGTTGCACAGCCTGCGCTCCAGATACGCAAGGGGTAGCGCGGATTGCGTTTTATTCCGCCGTCAAGACCGGGTAGAATTGTCCTGGTCATAAAATCAAAGTGTTCCTTCTCCCGGAAGAAAAAGGAGTGATTTGTTGTGATGCGGTTAATCATCTCGCTCAATTCAGCACCGGTAGTGTCAGCTGAAAGGTAGTCTATATATTTGGTGAACGAATTGAGTCCGAGATGACGCAGCCGCTTGGTAAGCCGGCCGGCGACGAGCACGCGTTTTTGATCGCTCAGTGAAATACCGAAGCGTTCATACAGCATACCGGTTATATACCGGAACTCGCCGTCGGTCAGCGGAATCAGATCCTCGCTCATCAGACCCCGGTTTCAAGTACCGTCATGGATGAAAGATTTTCATCCCGGACGATTTTTTCTATATCGATCAGAATTTTGATCGCTTCATTTACCTTGCCCATACCGGAGATATATTGGTCACGACCGGAGACAGTCTTGAATTTCGGCGGCGGCTCAATATTACGTTCCGGTATTTCCATTACCTCTTCTACAGTATCCACAACACAGCCTAACAGTATTCCGTCAACCTCTGTTACGATGATACAGGTTCGGTCATCGTAAATCCGCTCTTCGATACCGAAACGCAAGCGGAGGTCGACAATCGGGATTACTTTTCCCCGCAGGTTGATAACTCCCTTAACGTATAGCGGCATGTCCGGTACTATAGAGATAGCCTGCAGTTCGATAATCTCGATTACATATCGTATGCCGATTCCGTAGGATTCCCGGTCGATGCGGAAAAAAAGGTACTTGTTTGCCTGGGTATCTTCATTATCCTCATCGTCCAGCAGGTCCTCGCGGGCCTCGGCATTTCTGTTGTCAGTCATTGCGCGTACCTCCCGTATCAGAACTTGCCGAAATTGCTGTCATCAAGAGAGATGATGTCTGCCGGATTAAGGGCTGCCGGTTTAGCCCTTGGTGCCGGGGCAGCAGCCTTGGGCTTTGCAGCAGCTGGAGCCGCATGTTGTGCCTGGCCTGTCTGAACTGCGCTGTGTTTATGCGCTTCGCTTTTTGCAAGCTCGCTGCGCAACAGGGCTATCATCTCGGCGTTGTTCATCCGGTTTTCGCTTGCCCGGAGTTTGAATCGCGCCAGCATTGACTTGACCTGCTGTGCCTGGGATGACAGTTCTTCCGATGCAGATGCGCTTTCTTCTGCGCTGGCTGTATTGCTCTGGGTGACCTGATCGATCTGGTTAAGACCGAGAGAAATCTGTTCGAGTCCCTGGGTCTGTTCGCGTCCGGCTGTTGCGACTTCTTCGGCAAGAGCGACGACCTGGGCAGCACCTTCCACAATTTCATCAAGCTGCTTGGCCGTTCCTTCAACCAGTACGTTGCCCCGCTGGATGTTGGTGATGGCTTCCTCAACCATGCGGGTTGTGTCCTTGACGGAGTTTGCACTGCGTACAGCGAGGTTGCGTACTTCTTCTGCAACGACAGCGAAGCCCTTTCCGTATTTACCGGCGCGGGCTGCCTCGACGTTTGCGTTCAAGGCAAGCAGGTTGATCTGGAAGGAGATATCATCGATGGTCTTGGTGACCTTCTTGATCTCTTCGGCGCTGTTGTTGATATCTGTCATTGCAGCCACGAGATCTTTCATCTGCACATTACCCTTTTCGGCATTTTGCTGGGCAGTGCGTGCAAGACCGTTCACCTTGTCTGCGTTCTCGGTGTTCTGCTTGGTCTGGCTGGATATCTCGGTGGTAGAGGAGGTAATCTCTTCGAGCGAGGATGCCTGTTCGGTTGCACCCTGCGAGAGCGCCTGGCTGGCCTGGGAAACCTGTATTGAGCCTTCCGCCACCTGATCAACCGCGATGTTTATCTGGCTGAGTGTGTCGTTGATGGAGTCAAGCGAGTTATTGAGAGCGGTCTTGAGAACGTCAAAATCACCCTTGTAATCGCCGGTGATACGCATGGTCATGTCGCCTTCGGCCAGTCGCTTCATGATGGCTATGGTTTCGTTGATCGGTGTGATTACAAGATCCAGCGTGCGGTTTACGCCCTCAACAATGCGCCGGTAGTCGCCCTGATGGCGGCTTCCGTCTGCGCGGGTTTGCAGAGCGCCGTCAACAGCTGCAGATGCCAGCATGTTGGCGTCGTTGACCAGATTGCTCACCGCATCAATACATACATTCAGGTTGTTCTTTATCAAGTTAAAGTCGCCGTTGTAATTGTCGGTGATTTTCTCGGGTATGTCGCCCTTTGAAATACGCTCTACGTAGTTTGCAGCAACGTTAAGCGGACCGATTACCGCATCAAGGGTATCATTGACACCCTGTATAATATTGCGGAAGTCGCCCTGGTGGCGGGTTGCATCTGCGCGGGTCTGCAGGCGGCCGTCAACAGCTGCCTTTGACAGCATCAACGCATCTGCAACAAGGGCCTTGATCGTCTCGTTCATGGCATTCATTTCGCGCTGAAGGGCAGCCAGCTCGTCCTTGCCTGAAAGATCAAAGGTGATTGTCGTATCGCCCTTTGCCAGCTTGACCGCGGCATTGATGCAGGAGGTCAGCGGGACAACGATTGAGCGGGTAATAAGGATTGCGAAGATGATTGCGAAGATGATTGCTGCAATGGCTATACCAAGAATTAGGGTGATCGTTTGATTGATCATTGTTTCGCTACGCTCGGCGTCTGCATTGGCAAGACCCTGCTGGTAGGTGCGCAGACCTTCCCACGCGGCAATATAGTCTGCCTGCTGGGTCCGGTAACTGCCCAATATCAACCGGGTTGCTTCCTGATCTCCTTCGTCTGTTCCAAGGAGGGCAAGCTGTATGATGCGGTTTTGTCCGTCGAAGTAACGTTGCCGTGTATCGTTCAGCACACCCAAAAGGCGCCGCCCTTCGGTGCTGGTAACCGTCGCGGTCAGGGCATTGATTATGTCTGTAGTTGCAGCCCGTGATTGCAGTATCCGTGCTTCTTCAGCGCGGGCTTCGGTCAGATTTTCACCCCACAGGACCATGTTTCGCAAGGCCCGTGCGATAATGTTTACATGGTTGATAGCATCATTCACCTGGGCAACCTTGACATATCTGTCATGCACCAACAGATTTATTGCATTATTCAGTTCCTGCATCCGCACTATTGACACCACAGAGATGATCGCGAGCATCATGATCATCAGGACAAATCCGAGCGCCAGGCGCGCTCCTACCTTCAGGTTCTTAAGCATAACAACTCCTCCACAGGTGATAAACAGAAGCCCATGCGGTGCTTCGTTCTCAGTCCAGTATCAGGCCCATCATGCGGCCTGTATCAATGATAAAACTTACGCTTCCGTCGCCGAGAATACTGCATCCGGAAAGTCCTTCCACCTTGCCAAGGTATTCAGAAAGGGATTTGACAACAATCTGCTGATTTCCGATTACCTCATCTATCAACAGGGCTGCCTTGCGTGCATTGTTCTGGGCGATTATCACAATGCCTTCAGTCGGATCAAGCACAGCATCGGGGATGGCAAAGAATTGCCCCAATTTTATAAGCGGAATAAATTCGGAACGGAGATTGATTGTTTCCTGTCCCTGTTCTGTGTGTGTAACCTGCTCGGGCCGTACCTTGCAGAATTCGATTATGTCATTGAGCGGCAGGGAGTAGCGGTTCTTTCCTGCACGGACGGTAATACCGTCGATGATAGCCATTGTCAGCGGGATGGCAAGAATAAACTCTGTGCCCTGTCCCGGTTGTGTTCTGATATCGATGCGTCCGCGGATTTTTTCAAGGTTCTTTTTTACGACATCCAGGCCCACACCGCGGCCGGAAACTTCCGAGACAACGTCAGCGGTAGAAAATCCCGGTTCAAAGATAAAGGCCCATACATCCTTGTCAGGTATGCTTGCCGGATCAGTTTTAAGAAGACCGCGTTTTTCTGCCTTTGCAAGTATCTTTTCCCGGTTAAGTCCTGCCCCGTCATCCTTCACTGTAATCCAGATTTCGGAACCCTCATAGCGGGCGCTCAGCTCCAGGGTGCCGGTCGGATTTTTTCCTGCATCCTGGCGGCGCTGCGGGTTTTCGATGCCGTGGTCTATAGCGTTGCGGATTATATGTACAAGGGGATCGGCAATCTGTTCGATAACGTTCTTGTCCATTTCGGTGTCCTGTCCTGTGACATGGAAATTGACAGGTTTTTCGAATTTACGTGACAGATCCCGCACCAGACGGGTCATCTTCTGGAAAAGGCCGTCGAGCGGGATCATCCGGATCATCATGGTCGTTTCCTGAATCTCGCGGCTGATTTTGTTCAGCGAATTAAAAGCCTTTGTAAAGCTGTCGAGTTTGAGCCCGATAATATCCGGATTGTTGATTACCATTGATTCCGCAGTGATAAGCTCGCCTACCAGTTCGAACAGCTTGTCCAGCTTTGCCGTATCGACGCGAATTTCCTTGCGGATTATGTCGCGCCCGGCTTCCATTTCAGGGGCAGGACTCTGGGTTTTTTGAACCTTCAGTGCCTCTTCAATCTGGTCTTTTTGTATGGCTCCTTTTTGAAGCAGAATCTCGCCGATAGGGCGTTCCTGATCGGCAAGAGCCTCCTGCACGGTTTCATCCCTCACGAATCCCAGATCAACCAGAATTTCTCCCAGAGGTTTACGCTCGGAAACCGGCGTATGTGTTTGTGCGGGGGCCGGTTTTTGTACCGGTACATCAGGAAGAATAATTCCCTCTGAAACCCCTGCCTTTTTTTCAGTTTTAGCGGGCGGAGGGGCAGCCTTCCCGGGAGCGTCATGAATCACTACAGATGCCATTGCAGAGCGAATATGATCGATAAACTGTATAACGGTATTTATAAACGATTCGCCGGGAGACGTTGGAGACTTGCGGGCCGAGTCCAGTATAGACTCAAAGCGCATACAGGTAGCTTCCATGTAGGCATAGCCGAAAAAACCTGCATTACCCTTTATCGTATGTATGGCGCGGAACATATCGTGGATGGCTTCGGGTTCTGAAGATCCGCCGGAAAGACCGAGCGCGATACGTTCTGTTCGGTCTATCAGATCAGCACATTCACCAAGAAAGCGCTGTACCATGTCCGCTGATACAAGAGCAGACAGGAAAATTTCATTGCAAACATCCCCGGTGGTTTCTTCGATCTTTTGTGTTTCACCAACTCCCCGAAGGCCAGCTATAACCTGGCCGAGAATTTCTTTTTGCCGCTGTGCAGCTTCTCCGGCCTTGATATCTTCATATTCGGTTTCGACCAACTGTATCATCACCCTGAGTTCATCGATCGTTGCATAAATTACATCAAGGGCTTCCGGAGTCGGGGATATTTTTTCTTTCAAAAAAACATCAAGAAGGGTTTCTGCTTCGTGAGTCAGAGATTTAATATGTTCAAACCCCAGGTAGCCGGCTGACCCCTTTACTGAATGAAACAATCGGAATACCGAATTAAAAATCGGGGTGTTGTCCTCATCCGAGAGGCGGGCGAGCTGGGCTTCAGCGTCATCAAGCCTTTCATAACCCTCGGCAACAAAGGACACGAGGATTTCTCTGGTATCGTCATCAAGGCTTTTTGGCATTCCTTTGTGAATCTCCTTGCAATTGTATTATCAAGTATAGTTGTTCATTTCGTAGTTTCAAGCGAAAACGGATCTTTTATAGTTTTAACGGCTGAAATCCTGTTTTTGCCATTGCTGCATGGACAACAGATTTTTCAAAAGGTTTTACTATATAAGCATCACATAGATCCCGGAATGACTCCGATATAGACGGAAAGTCAGCGAGAGCGCTTTGCATAATAATCTTGCAGCCCTCTCCAACAAGGATCCCTGCCCGGTCTTCTGTATCGCGTATAGCTCTCAGCACCCCGTGGCCATCAATCTCCGGCATCATGATATCCAGAAGAACTACCTGATAGGGGTCAGCATCGAATGCTGCAGTGAAACGGTCAATGGCTTCTTTTCCTGATGCGGCCGAATCGACTCTTCCGAATATTGAAAGATAGTGCTGCAACAACACTATTGTCACCGGATTATCATCAACAATCAGAATACGCGGGATTGCGGGTACTGTAGATGCTGCCGACTTTAAATTCAGGGCTTCTGTCGGGTTGACCGCATAAAAGGGATCAAAAATTTCAAAAATCAGATCATCTCTTGTTATCGAGGTGGTAAAAAGGATACGCAGTACCGATTCTGTCGGTGATGCCGGAACCAGATCCCGGGCAACAAGAATGCCCAGGCTGCTGATCGTGTCAAAGACTGGCAGCGTACCTTGTTGTGCGGCTGTCAGATCCCCTGTTACCAGCTTTTCCAGCACCCAGGGACTTTGTCCCGAGCTGATAGCGGTGCGGAGCTTCAGTATCTCCTGCGATCCCAGGGGAAAGGGCAGGGAACGACCGGCACCGGTGCTATCAAAATTGTTGATTTTGCCTTTAGTCATCCGATCTTCAAGGGCTATGGTAATCGTGTCAATCCGTTCCCCGATACCGGTTTCCTGATCTGTGCCATTTCGCAGAGCCAGTCTCAATACATCGGTTGCTTCCAGAAGCAGGGCGGCCGCTTCCAAATCCGGTTCGGCAGCACCCGAGCGCCAGGAGTCCAACAATGATTCCTGTACATGGGACAACTTTCCGAGTGTCTCGTGACCCGCCATGGCAAAGGCGCTTTTAAGATTATGGATTGTTCTGAACAGAGTATGAACAAGGGTTCTCCAGCTGCCGCCTTCGGCAACCTGATGCTCAAAGTTCAACAGCTCCCGCTCGACCTCGTCAAGGGTGTCCAGCAGCAGCTCCTCAGCCTCGCTGTATTTTGGCACTGATTATTCCTTAACGCCTGCGGATTTCAGAGCTTCTTTCATTTTATCGTTGGTAAACGGTTTGACAATATAGGCCGAAGCACCCAGCCGTTTACATCTCTCAATTACTTCCGGAGAATCAAGGGTGCTCAGCATGATAACCGGTACATCCGATGCAGGTGAAGATTTTCTGATCCATCCAAGCAGTTCAAAACCGTTCATGTTGGGCATTTCTATATCCGAGAACACAACCGCATAGCTGTTTTTTTTCAGCAGTTCCTGGGCCTGGAGACCGTCATCCGCTGTGTCTACCTCAAAACGACATAAAAACAAAAAGGTTTTTATTGCACTCCGGTTTCGCTCCATATCGTCTACAACCAGGGCACGCTGTTTATCGCTCATATCCACTCCTTGTACGCATACTACAGGTGGAGAGGTCGTCCACCAGAAAATGGTAGTTCATACGGGGGGATAATGCAAATTTTATTGGATGTTTTGCGTTTTTTTCAACAAAATTGATAGCTGTTTACAACTGAACAAGGATAACAGCTGTTTCGTTGAACGCTGCCTTGAGTTCCGGTGTCAAATCCTTGCACAGCTGCATGTCTTGAGTCCGGGCCGCTTTTTCGATGGTTTCTGCAATATCCCGCATCCGGGTACAGCTTACATTTGCCGAAGCTCCTTTTATACGGTGAGCATAATGAGCGGCTTTTTCTGCTTTATCTTCCGAAGTGGAATCTTCAAGCCCCTTGATCTGATCCGGAATATCGGACAAAAAAGCGTTGATGACCATGCGTGAAAAATCAAGATCGTTAAGGGTACGTTTTAAAAAGGATTCCTGATCAAAAAAGGGTGATGCATGGGGAGGCGTTTCCGGTCGTGTAGACGGATTTTGTTCATCTGGTTCATCCTGAGTAAACCATCGTTTCAGCATACGTGCCAGCAGATCCGGATCGACCGGTTTTTTAAGATAGTCATTCATTCCGGCTTCCAGGCATTTAACCCGGTCAGATTCCTGTGCACGCGCTGTCAAAGCTATTATCACGACAGGTTTCACCTGCGGATTTTCATATTCGTATTCTCGAATCATTCTGCTTGCTTCGAACCCGTCCATCTCGGGCATCTGACAGTCCATGAGTACAAGATCATAGTGTGATCCCTGAACAGCTTTCAGTGCTTCCTTGCCAGTATCCGCCGTATCCACGTGTGCACCCAGTTTTTCCATAAAGCGGCATGCTATAAGCTGATTTGTCAGATTGTCCTCGGCAACCAATACCCGCAACCGTTTTGCACAGAATGCGTCTGTCGCGGTGCCTGCGGGTTTGTTGCTGCTCTGTAACCTGGTTTTTGTATCAGAAATTGTTCCGGATACAGCAGGGGAAAATCGGGATGTAAACCAGAATTCCGCCCCCTTGCCTTCTGT
>CAZXJV010000031.1:0-28195 GCA_964641135.1 uncultured Treponema sp.
TTTCCTTGATGACAGCCCAGAGGATGCGGGTCATTTCATCCCCGTCCAGCTCGGCAATGGCGTTTTTCATGGCAATCTTGTTCATTGTTGTGCGGTCCTTGTTTGTTTACACAGTATGAAAGTCCGAAACCGTACCCCGGCACGGCATCATCGGCTGTTTGTCTGTATTGTACCTGAAAGGCCATGACGGGGCAAGGGAAGGAGACTGACCTGTATTTGACACAGCCGGGGCAGCGTCTCATACTGTAAGTGACAGAGTGATATGGTGGAGTAGCATGCGAAAGATAATCCGGATGAGCCTCGGTATACGAATAACCATCCTGCTGCTGCTGGTTTATGCAGCGATAATGACGGGTGTCTTTTTTTATACACAGATCCAGACACGGACTGATGTTATGGTACGTCTGAGCGAACGCCTGGATGATTATATGGCTACAACCGCCCGTGATCTTGACCGTTTTTTTGATACGGTTCGCTCAGATGTGTTAACACTCGCTTCCTGGCCCGAGGTTCGCAATCCTGCAGGCGCGCCGTATACCTCGTTCCTGAATGCGGATCCCCTGACCTTCAGGTACAATTACACACCAGGTGAACTGACGCTTATTCACTTGTTTGAAAGCTACCGGCGCGAGCATCGCCATATCAATTCGGTGTACATGGGTTTCGCAGACGGGAGTTTTGTCCGCTCGCATCCGCGTGCTGTTCCCACCCGCTATGACCCCCGGGAACGGCCCTGGTATCGCGAGGCTTCAATAAGGCCCGGCATTGTTGTGCAGACATCTCCCTATGAGTCTGTAACAACTGCAGATACCAACATCGGTACTGTTCTGGCACTCTCCGATTCCCGGGGCGAGGTCTATGCGGTGATAGGGATGGATGTAACACTGGAGTACCTGCAGCAGCATTTTTCCTTGATGCAGCTGCCCTTCGGCGGCTGGCTTGAATTGTGGGATAAGGACGGTCTTGTGCGGATTTCCGATTATCCGGAGCGGATCATGAAACCGGGAGATGCCGGAGACTTCAGTTCATCAGCGGGTCGGGAGCAATCTGCTCTGGAGTCAAACGCCGCATTGTTTCGTTATCGTATGAGTCTTCAAAACCCGCCAGGGCAACTGGTTGCCTTTGTTGCACGACCGGAGGTCAATTCTGCGGTTCACGGCCAGTTTTGGGGACGTTTTTTACTGTTAACCCTTGAACTTTTTGTTGTATTGGTGGTGGTCCTGCTGTTTTTGCGTCACCTGGTGTTCAAGCCAATACATGATATGGAATATGCCCTTGTTAATCTGCGCGACTACGGCACTCTTACCCGTATGAATGTCAAATCGGACGGCGAGCTGGCCGATTTTCAGGAACAGTACAATCATCTGGTATCCCTTATCGAGCAGGAGCGGCAGGAGCTAAAAAAAACCAAGTTTCTGGTTATTACCAGTTTGGCATCACTTGCCCAAAGGCGTGACAATGAAACCGGTCTGCATATTATCCGTACACAAAAGTACATGGACATTCTGACCGGAGCCTGGAACCGGCTGTTTCCCGACCATATAATTCAGACAGCCGAGGCCACGCTGATGGTCCTGTGTGCTCCTTTGCATGATATCGGAAAGGTTGCCATTCCTGATCGTATTTTAATGAAACCGGGTCCCCTTACGGAAAATGAATTTGAGGAAATGAAGCTGCATACGGTTTTCGGCCGGGAAGCAATAGAAAAAGCAAATGTTGAAATTTCTGACCGCCTGTTCATGACAACGGCTCTGGCCATTGTGTATTCACATCATGAACGCTGGGATGGAACGGGGTACCCTGAAGCGATCAGCGGTGAGGCAATTCCTGTCGAAGCCCGGTTTATGGCCCTGGCTGATGTGTACGACGCTTTGACTACCGAACGGGTATATAAAAAAGCGTTTACCCATGAATTTGCCGTGAAGGTTATCAGGGACGGGGCCGGTACACAGTTTGATCCGCGAGTGGTGAGTGCATTCCTTGAAAGTGAAAAAGAGTTTCTGGAAGTTTCCCGTTTGTATCATGAAGCTCCCCCGTCCATTTCAGGGAGCGAGTAGGGTTTTTTTATTCCCTCTATTGACCCTGTGCCCCAATCATCGTTAAATGACGTTATGATACAAAACAGTGCAACTGGCACAGACGGCGTGCGGACACTTGACTGGATACTTGATATTGCACTTGATGCCGGCTCACAGGTTCTTCAAAATGGCGGTGAAACCTACCGTACTGAAGAAACAATGACTTCCATTGCCTCATCTCTGGGGGCCCGCGACGCTTCAGCCTTTGTTACTCCTACTGTGGCGATGCTTACCTGTGTTGACCAGCAGCACCGCAGCCATACCCGAATTCAGCGTATCAGTCAGCGAACCATCAACCTTGGACGCATTGCCCGAATCAATGAACTGTCCCGTCGCCTTGCCGCCCGCGGTACCGCGGCAAACCTTGCCCAGGCCGAAGCTCTTCTTCTCCGGATAAAGAACGCTCCTGTTCATCACCCCCTCGGAGTAGTGGTGGCTACTGCAGTCAGCAGTTTTTGTTTTTCTCTGTTGTTTAACGGTTCTTTGAAAGAAGCCCTTGTTGCCCTTGCCGTTGGCGGTTTGATGCGCCTGGTTCTTTTTTTGACAGGTTCATTAGGTTTATCGTCTTTTATAAATACTGTGACCGGCGGCCTGGTTATTTCTTTTTTATCCGGTCTTGCAGTTCTTGCCGGATTGCTGCCCTCGGCCGGCACCGTCAGTATCGCGGTCCTGATGTCCCTTGTTCCCGGACTTGCCATAGTAAACGCTATCAGGGATATCATCGCCGGAGATCTTGTTGCAGGATCGGCCCGGGTTCTTGATGCCTTTGTTATTGCCGCAGCATTGTCGATCGGTACGGCGGCCGGTCTGTTGGTTCTGCCAGCAGGTGCTGCGGATACTGCAGCCCTTGCTGTACGCACCGCCCTTGCACCTGCAGCCCTTCTTGCCTTCTGTGCAACAGCAGCATTCGCCTGGTTTTTTTATATAAGCAGGTATGATATTTTGTGGTCCAGTCTGTGCGGAGCCGCGGGCTGGATTGTTTTTTTGCTGGCAACTCATGGTGCCGGCAGTGCTACCGGCGGTTTTGTTGCCGGTGCCCTTTGTGTTGGCCTTTTAGCCGAGTTCTGTGCTGTGGTTTTCAGAAAACCGGCAACTATATATATAGTGCCGGGGATTATACCCCTGGTTCCCGGCGGCGGTATGTATGACACCATGCTGATGGCAGTATGGGGGCGCATGGATGCAGCCGCTGCGGCCGGTTTCCGCACATTGAGCGCTGCAGCCGCCGTCGCTGTCGGGATTGCGGTGGCTTCATCGGTTGCCCGTCTGGCAGGAAAGATCCGTACTCGAATCAGGAGCTAAAAAGGCCGGCATTGATAAGCTGTGCCCGATTTTTTACTCCGCGTCATCAGGATCAGCGTCGCGGATCAGTACCTTGTCGATTCGGTGACCGTCCATATCAACGATTTCACAGACCTGGCTGTCGATGCGTATACAGTCACCGGTACGCGGAATTGATCCGGTCACGGAAAGCAAAAAACCGGCAAGGGTGTGATACTCGTGATCTCCGGTTTTTTCTTGCCGCAAAATCTGCTGTTCCCGTATTTCGTCCATGCTTACAGTACCGTCGATCAGCCAGGACCCGTCCTCACGTCTGAAGATTGCCGGGTCGTCTGTGTCTTCAGATAGTTCCTCCATTAATTCGCACACAAGACCGGTTCGTGTAATCATGCCCTCAATACCGCCGTACTCATCAATGATCAATACAAGCTCGCAGTTTTCCTTGCGCATAAAATTCAGGGCTTTAACCACAGTTACCGTTTCGGGCAAAAACAGGGGTTTTTTTATAAGAGCTTTCAAGCCCGGCCAGGGATCACTGTCAAGGGAATCGAGAAATCGGCGGGCAGAAAGGATGCCCAGAACTGTATCAATAGTGCCGGCGCAGACCGGGAAGTGGCTGTATTCACTGTGACTGCGTAAAAAAGCACGTACTTCTTGTGACGGAGCCGAGCTGTCAATCCAGGGGATGTCTGACCGGTGGGTCATCAGCGATCCAAGGCGGCGGCCTGCGGGTAAAAAGACGCCTTTTACTGCATCGTCCTTTTTTATGCGGCAGCGGGGCCAGGCGGGTACAGGAAGGTGAAACATATACACGATAGTACACATCTTTACAGGACGCTGACAAGTCTAGTCTCTTAAGCAGGGTGCACATACCGGTCTATTGCCGTTGCCGGTAGTTTGGGACTTGAGGGATACAGGGATCGATTGTATCATGGAGGTATGAAACAGCCCAAAATAATGGTTTTTTTCCTGTTGGTGGTTATTTCGGCGTCCTCTTTCGCAGAGAACCGTGGTTTCATTTTCAAGGTAGATACTCCGCCGTTGGGATTTCCGGATTACGTTGCCGCAGCTGAATCCGCCAGGCGGCACAGACTCACTGTTTCCTGGCTTCGGTATTCCACAGATTTTTCGGAAATGAACGGAGCAGCAGCCAGTATGACAAGCTTTTTGCATCGTCGTTCAAATGGAGCTGTATCGCTCAAATATGGGGGCTTTTTTGTTACCGGCACAGAGAGCGACGCAATAATGACCGAGGTTTCTCCCGGGGTATGGGTGTCAGACGGTGATTCTGACCTTACTGTCTGGGGGCCTGATATCCAGCTCCAGCTTGAAGGGGTTTTGCTGGCATCCGGTCCGGATCGGGTCCGCCGGCATAGCCTCCTGGGTTTTATTGCAGCAAGCGGCCACTATCAAAGAATTTCCCAGCGTTTTTCCTTTGATCCGAAACAGGACAGTGATACAGACGTTTTCGCCTGCGGACTTCAAAGCGGGTTGCAGGGGAACATAGCCATTGGATATGGTTTTGCGATTTCTCCTTTTGCACAGGCTTCAGTATTGGCTGCATTCGGTGCAGATACCGATCCCGGTTTTATGTTTACCGGCAGCGCGGGTCTTGATGTGCGCTGGCGCAGTTTCAGTCTTGGCGCTCTGGTTCAGCCGATGATGGACGCTTCTCCCATGACAACTATATCGCTTGGCTTTGTATTCTGATGCACGTTCATGATCTGATAATTTTCGGTGCAGGGCCTGGCGGACTTTTTTGTGCGCAACGGGCTGCCTCGGCCGGAATGGATGTGCTTCTTCTGGAAAAAAACACCCGTCCCGGGCGCAAGCTTCTGGTAACCGGATCGGGACAGTGCAATATTACCAATACTGCTGATCCCGGGAAGTTTCTTTTGTCCTATGGCGCGCACCGGAACTTCGTCAAGGCAGCTCTCCGTCACTTTACGCCGGAAGATCTGCAGCATTTTTTTCTTTCACGCGGGCTTGATCTTTCAGAAGATTCCAGGGGCAAGATTTTTCCTTCCACGATGCGGGCTTCCGATGTGCTTTCTGTGCTGGAAAAAGCCTGTACCCAATCCGGTGTAACGGTTCACTACACTACGCGCGTGAGTTCTGTTCAGATCAGTGGTGTAACCGGCGACGGTCAGGAGCCCGCCCTGTTTACAGTGTATTCAGCAGACAGCGTGTTTTACAGCCGATTCCTTGTTATCGCAACGGGCGGGGCCTCCTGGCCGAAGACCGGATCGTGCGGCGACGGGTATACCCTGGCCGCATCCCTGGGTCACAACATCGTGCCGCCCCGGCCTGCATTGGCAGCCATATATGCATCAGACTACGATTGCGCTTCATGTGCAGGAATTGCTGTGCGTGATTGTTCTGTTACTCTGTGGCGGCTGGGAAAAAAAGTTGCAGGTCACAAAGGTGATGTCCTTTTCACCCATCAGGGACTTTCGGGACCGGGTATTCTGGATTTCAGCAGGGATATCTGTCCGGGCGACCGGCTGACACTGTGCCTGACGGGTCACAGTGATCCGGACGAACTGGATAGTCTTCTTGTCGATTTGTGCAGGACGGCAGCCCGGCGGCTGGTAAAAAATGCACTAAACCCTCTTGGTGTACCCGAATCCCTTCTGGATGCGGTACTCAGCCGCTGCGCTATTTCAGCGGATATATCGGCTTCCGTTCTTGACCGCCTGAGTCGCAGGCGCATCGCAGTTGAACTGTGTTCCTTTGCATTTGATGTTCAGGATATTGAAGGCTTTGATACCGCGATGGTTACTGCCGGAGGGGTAGAACTTTCTTCTGTTCGCGCCCGGACCATGGAATCGCAGATCTGCCCCGGTCTGTATTTCGCCGGAGAAGTGCTTGATGTCGACGGAGATACCGGCGGATATAACCTCCAGTTTGCCTTTTCCTCGGCTGCACTTGCAGCCGACTCCTGTGTGGCTGCCAGGACGCTCGCCGATGTATAACACGGATTCACCCGGATTCATCTGACAGAGTCCAGCCTTGTCATAATATGCATTTTTTTTGTATAAATATACAAATACTACTAGAACAGAACAGGCGGATGCAGTAGTGTGTCAGTTGTCTGATATCAAAGGCGAGAGGTAGATATGCTGGTCATGAAATTCGGCGGTACTTCCATGGGAAGCGCCCTGAGAATGCGTAATTCCGCGCAGATTATTGCAGACCGGGCCGTTTCCGGCCGTACTGCAGTTGTTGTTTCGGCGGTGGGAGGTATTTCCAACCGCCTGCAGGACAGTATCTCGTCCACTTGTGCTGATACAGATATCCGTACTGTTGTTGATACCATACGTAAACTGCACACCGATATAATACGCGAGCTTGCTTCCGCTCTTCCTTCCTTTCATGACGATGCCGTAGAAACCAGCCTGTACCCTCTATACGCTGAATACGAACAGCTTCTTTCAGCCATTGCCGCTTTCGGTGAATGTCCTGCCAGTGTGGAAGCTCGCATCATGGGTCTGGGAGAACGCCTTTCAGTTCCCATACTCGCAGAACTGCTGCGTTCACAGGGACTGACTGTACAGGTTCTTGACAGCCGGGAATACATTGTTACAGAAGGCAGCCTGCTTGAAGGTGAGCCTGTATATGATAAAATCGATGAACGTATGCAGCCCCTGCGCAACGGCGGGGCTGCCCTTTTGCTTGCACCCGGTTTTATCTCGGGAGACATATCCGGTAAACCTGCCATACTGGGGCGCAACGGCTCGGACTTTTCCGCAGCCCTGTATGCGATGGGATTAAAAGCAGACCGCCTGGAAATCTGGTCCGATGTCGACGGAATCTATACAGCTGATCCCCGAATCGTCAATGACGCTATTCTTGTTCACGAAATGAGCTATGAAGAAGCAATGGAACTGTCTTTTTTTGGTTCCAAGGTACTTCATCCAAAAACACTTATTCCGGTCGCAACCCGGCGTATTGAAACCTGGAGCCTGAACAGTTTTAACAGCTCTGCCCCCGGTACACGCATCGCTGCGCGGGACAGTCTTGCCAAACAGGAAGGGGCCGGTCCCGTGCGGGGTATAACCTGTCTGCGCAACACCAGCCTTGTCAGTGTCTCCGGGGCAGGCTTGAAGGGACGAAGGGGGGCCGCTGCCCGGGTTTTCGGCGCGGTGAGCCGTTCGGGGTCTTCAGTATTGCTTATTACCCAGTCCGGATCAGAGTATACCATCAGTTTTTGTGTACGCAGTTCAGAGTGCCCGGCTGTACGGGCTGCCCTGACTTCCGAATTTGCTCTTGAGATCCGCGAAGGAGTGGTGGATGAAATCGCGGTAACTGATGATGTCGGCATTGTTTCGATTGTCGGTGACGGCATGATGCATACTCCGGGTGTCGCAGGAACGTTTTTTTCCGCTCTGGCTTTTGGGGGAATCAACATAAGGGCTATTGCTCAAGGGTCTTCCGAGCGCTCGATCAGTACCGTTATCGATGCATCCGATGCAGACAAGGCGGTGCGCATCGCCCATCGCTTCTTTTTCAAAACCATGCAAACCATCGAGGTTATTCTTGCCGGTGTCGGTGTGGTTGGTTCAAAACTGCTGGAACAGATCCGGGTTCAGCAAGCCGAGCTTAATAAATCTTCGATAGAGTTAAAGGTCATCGGCATCATGAACTCCCGTCGCCTTCTTCTGAACCGTCAGGGCATATCCCTTGATTCATGGCGTGAAAAACTGGACGCTGAAGGCACGAATGCCGGCCTTGATGCGGTGCTCGAATGTATTCGTTCAGAAAAACCTCTTAATCCGGTTTTTGTGGATTGCACGGCAGAAGAGGCACTTCCTGCCCGTTACCCCGAGATACTGACAAACGGAATGCATATCGTAACACCGAACAAACGGGCAAACTCCCGTTCGATGGAATTTTATCATGAACTGCGCCGAACCGCAGTTGCGGGTCACAAACGTTTTTTATATGAAACAAATGTCGGGGCAGGGCTCCCGATTATTGATACCTTCAAGAGCATGCTCAGTTCAGGCGATTCCCTTATACATTTTTCCGGAATCCTGTCCGGCTCCCTTTCCTATATCTTTGGTCGCCTGGATGACGGAATTCCCTTTTCACAGGCTGTTGCCGAAGCGCGTCAACGGGGATATACCGAGCCTGATCCACGCGATGATCTGTCCGGAATGGATGTTGCGCGAAAGGCCTTAATCATTGCCCGTGAAGCCGGCTGTTCGGTTGAGCTTGATGATGTCCGCATAGACCCGGTGTTTCCTGCCGGCTTTAAAATCGATGGATCTGTTTCCGATTTTATGAACCGGCTTCATGAAGCAGATTCATGGTTTGCCGAACGATCCAAAACACTTGCAGGGGCGGGAAAAGTCTTACGGTTCGCAGCCCATGTAACGGGTACGACAGGCGGGAATGGCGGTCTTTCTGACGTCGGACATGGTGTTGTCTGCCGGGTCGGTCTTGTAGAGGTTGATGCGTCTGATCCGCTGGCTGCCATACGCGGTGGCGAAAACGCATTTGTATTTACAACACGGTATTATTCGCCGATTCCCCTGGTTATACGGGGTTACGGCGCCGGTGCAGATGTTACTGCTTCCGGTGTATTCGCAGATCTGTTAAGGACGGCATCATGGTAATCGTACTTGAAAAGAACATTCGCGATGAAGACAAACAGCGTATTCGTACCTTTCTTGAAAAGAACTCGGTTCGCGTCAATGAAATAGCCGGAGAAGAAGAAACCATCTTTGGCGCTGTCGGTCGTATCGGCTTTGATCCCCGTGAAGTGGAGATTCTGCCGGGTGTCCAGCGGGTTATTCCGATTTCCAAACCGTATAAAATGGCGTCCCGCGAGTTTAAACGGGACAATACCGTTGTCAATGTGCGCGGAGTGAAAATTGGCGGAAGCCGGGTTACCGTTATAGCGGGGCCCTGTGCCGTAGAAAGCCGGGAACAAATGATGGAATCGGCCGCACGGGTCGCTGAATCCGGGGCGGTGATGCTTCGCGGAGGAGCATACAAACCCAGAACAAGTCCCTATGCCTTTCAGGGTATGGGCGCCGAAGGGTGTAAACTGTTACGCGAAGCCGGTGATGCCTTCGGTCTGCCGGTTGTTACCGAGATTGTTTCGGCCGAACATATACCGGACATGATTGATTATATCGATGTATACCAGATCGGTGCCCGAAATATGCAGAATTTTGAACTGCTAAAAAAGGTCGGCGCCCTCGGCAAGCCTGTTATCCTGAAACGCGGTCTTTCAGCTACCATCGAAGAATGGCTTATGGCGGCAGAATACCTTCTTGCCAGCGGGACCGAGGATGTAATCCTGTGTGAACGCGGAATCCGTACCTATGAAAAAGCTACCCGAAATACACTGGATCTGTCTGCTATTCCCGTGCTGCGTTCGCTGACCCATCTGCCCGTCATTGTTGATCCCAGTCACGCAGTCGGTGTTCGCGACAAGGTTCCCCCGATGGGCCTTGCCGCAGTTGCTGCCGGAGCCGACGGCCTTATCGTTGAGGTTCATCCCTGCCCTGATTGCGCCCTTTCTGACGGTGCCCAGTCCCTGTATCCGGAACAGTTCGAAAAAATGATGCGGGATATTGAAGTGCTTTCACCGGTGCTCGGCAAGGCTGTATCCCGCCGAAAATCACCCGGAGCCACTTTGCGGAAAAAGACCGGTGGAACAGCAGATACCGGCCCGTCAGGCGGAAAAACCCTGTGCGCTTATGCCGGCGGCCGCGGTGCCTATGCCGAGCAGGCCATCAGGCGGCATTGGGACGAAGAAGCAGATACACTGGCAGTGAATAATTTCCGCGAGGTTGTTCATGCGGTGATTGAAGGCCGTGCCGAATTCGGCATGCTTCCGATTGAAAACAGCCTGGCCGGCTCGGTATATGAAAACTATGATAATCTGACCCGGTATGAGGACATCGAAATTGTCGGCGAGGTAACCCTTCGCATCGATCACTCTTTGTTGGGCGTGAAGGGTACTTCAATCGACGAGATTCAGACGGTGTATTCTCATCCTCAGGGACTGGCCCAGTGCGATGAGTTTCTTGCCGGTTTTCCGGCCTGGAAGCATATCGAAACAGAATCAACATCTGTAGCTGCCGAACAGGTTGCTGCATGGGGTGACCGCACCAAGGCGGCAATCGCCAGTGAAAGTGCCGCCCCGATATATCATCTTGACATTTTACGTTCGGGAGTTGAAACAAATCCGCGCAACTATACCCGTTTTGTCATCATTGCCCGTTCCGGTGAGCACCGCAGCGCCGCTCCCACACATGCAAGTATTACCTTCAGCATTGCAAATGAACCGGGGGCCCTGTATGAAGCCCTTGGCATCATCATGAAGCACGGGTTGAACATGACGAAACTGGAATCCCGTCCGATCCAGGGCGAGCCCTGGAGATATCGCTTTTATGCCGATCTGACCCTCCCTTCGGGTGTGGCTCCCAGTGTTGTGGCTACGTCTCATCTTGAATCATTACTTGCGGAAATGGAAAAAATCAGTCACGATAATGGTACAGTGCAGGGTGTGCGCGTACTGGGATTATTTAACAGCAAGGAGCTTGTATGAAAAGGTATGTAATTTCTGTTCTTGTTCAAAATCATTCCGGCGTTCTCAGTCGTGTATCAGGACTGTTCAGCCGGCGCGGGTATAATATTGACAGTTTGACCGTCGGTGAAACCGAGAATTCCGATATATCCCGCATGACCATTGTTGTCCGCGGGGATGAATACATCCTTGAACAGATCGAGAAGCAGCTGGCAAAGCTGGTAGAAGTTGTTGCCATTCAGCACTGCGATCCGGCCTCGACTGTTGTGAGGGAACTTGCCTTGATCAAGGTTAAAACTGATGCCGTAACGCGGGCTACAGTTCTTGAAACCGCGACTATTTTCCGTGCGCGTATTGTTGACGTTGCCGTTGATTCGCTGGTTATTGAAGCAACCGGCAGCGAGGAAAAGATTGCAGGTTTGATCAAGCTGCTGGAACCGGCAGGTATACAGGAACTGGTCAGGACCGGTCTTACTGCCATGGAACGCGGTTCATCAGTACTGGCAGGATCCTGACAAACTCGATGATTGACAGCATCCTGCTAGCCGCAGATTGATTTACCGGGTCTTAAAAAACTGGATTCGTGTCAGCTTTCTGTCAGGCCGCAGCTCAGCAGGTGTCCCAGTCCGGTGACTGTAATCCCGTCGTCTTTTTCTGTCAGACCCTCTGGACCTGCAATGATTTTTGGCCATGCATCAGGGATGCCTAACAGCTCTGTACGGGCTTTTGCCGGGCTTGCCCGTCCGGCTGCCGGACTGATAACAAAGAGGTGCTTTGTTCGACCCTGCTTCCGGCAGGTGAATAAGGCGCTTCCCTCGTAAGCCGGGTTCCGGTTTCCGGCGGCCTGACTGATCTGCCATCCGTCAGATACAAGACGGATAACCGCCAGGTTCAGGTGAGATCGGGCAAGGTCATCGGTATCCCGTGTTTTTCCCAGGGCCGATTTATAACCGGTATCTGCAAAATACCAGACGGCTCCACCTTCCAGCACTCCGCCGTCAAGCCGGTTATGCCTGGGAATTCTGAGCAACAGTCCGCAGGAAGCGGCAAAACCGAGATAATCCAGAACACCTTGCGGAGAAATCGTACTTCGCTTTTCTGCAAAACGCCTGCAGATCGAACGGCTGGAAAGGGGAGTGCCGACAGAACCAGCAACAAGGCCGAGCATTTGTCTGAACTGGAAAGGGTTTCGCACGGAATTGCGTTCAATTATATGTCTGAGAATAAATGAATCTGTTGCACTCTGTTGAATCACCTGTGCCTGCGTGCTTCCGGGTGCAAATACCCCGTTTGCCGGCATACCGCCGAGCAGGGCATAGGCATCAAGGGCGGCAGGGCCTGCTTTCACTCCGTGCAGGGCGCAGAATTCTGGATACAGAAGAGGAGGGATATATACCAACCGGCTGAAAGATATGCATGCCTTTCCAAGCTGCTCTGCTTCATCACGATAGGCACATGATGCCCAAATTGTTGTGTTCACAGATGATTCAAGAATTGAACGGCATGCTGAATCCACATCGTTAATCAGGCCGATGTTGTCTATCAGCAAGGCTGAGGGGCCAAGCCCAAGGGCGCGGCTTTCTTTTAAGAGGTTCCCGCTGTCTGTGTCTTCCTCTCCGTTGACCCTGACAATCCTTAACGGGGGTTTTTCCTGACGCAGAACAGTTTCCAGATCATTTAACAGCGAGGTTTTACCGCAGCCCGGCAGTCCGTTCAGGATAATCAACCGGCTACCTTCAGTGCGGGGGCGGAGCAAAGATTCCAGACAAGGAGTACGTGCAATGTGTTTCATTTGTCAATTATAAAAGACAAATAAATAATTAGATAGATAATAACAGATATAAAAGACGTTTATAATAAAAAAATTGGCTATTTTGTATTGTCCGGTTTTCCTCACCACAGTATAGTCTTGTTTATAAGGAGTCCACTATGGCCAGAAACATCAAGATTTTTGACACTACCTTGCGTGACGGGGAACAGGCGCCCGGATGCAGTATGAACCTTGAAGACAAACTCGAGGTTGCCGAGTCTCTGGCCCGCCTCGGAGTTGATATCATTGAGGCCGGTTTTGCTATTGCCAGTCCCGGTGACTTTCAGTCTGTACAAGCTGTTGCACGGACTGTCAAGGGAGTCAGTGTTGCCTCTCTGTGCCGTGCCCTGGAAAAGGATATAGATGCTGCCTGGGATGCAATCCGTGACGCCGAACGGCCCCGCCTGCATACCTTTCTCGCCACCAGTCCCCTGCATATGGAATATAAGCTCAAAAAAACACCGGATCAGGTATATGAACAGGCTGTTAAAATGGTAGCCTATGCACGCAATCTGTGCGGTGATGTTGAGTTTTCCCTGGAAGATGCTTCACGCTCGGATCCTGCGTTTATGTACCGGATTATCGAAGGGGTAATAGCTGCTGGCGCTTCTACTGTCAATATACCGGACACTGTGGGCTATGCAGTTCCCGAAGAGTTTGCAGCCCTGATCCGCGGCATACGTAATTCTGTTTCCAATATCGACAAGGCGGTACTATCTGTTCATTGTCACAACGATCTTGGCCTGGCTGTCGCCAACAGTCTTGCTGCTGCACGCGCCGGTGCCGACCAGATTGAATGTACGGTAAACGGGCTGGGTGAACGCGCAGGTAATGCAGCTCTTGAAGAGATCGTCATGAACCTGTTTACCCGCAAGGATTATTACGACATGACTTGCCGTGTAGATACAACCCAGATTTACTCTGCCAGCCGGAAGGTGACCCAGGCAACCGGTGTGCGTTGCCAGCCGAACAAGGCTATTGTCGGCGAAAATGCCTTTGCTCACGAGTCGGGTATACATCAGCATGGTGTTCTTGCAAATCGTGCAACATACGAAATCATGACTCCGGAATCTATCGGCCTGCCGCACAACAAGATGGTTCTCGGCAAACATTCCGGCAGACATGCGTTCGAGGAACGGCTGATCTATCTTGGCCATAAGGTTGACGAACAGCGCCTCAATGACCTGTTTGAAGAATTTAAACGTCTTGCAGACAAGAAAAAAACCGTATCTGATCGTGATATTGAAGCCCTTGTAGCCGGTTCACGCGGTCATGCTGCAGAAACCTGGAAACTGGACCGTTTTGTTATCAATTCTGGTTCTTCAATAACTGCGACCTCTGTGGTGCGACTCATCCACAAGGATGGAACCGCCTCCGAGAAAGTTGCAATCGGCGACGGTCCAATCGACGCATCGCTTAATGCTGTAGACAAAATTGTCGGCGGTTCCGACCTGCGTCTGGAAGACTTCTCCCTGCAGATCGTCGATGCCCTTGATACCGGTTTTGACGCTCAGGGTGAAGCTCATGTCAGGGTTGTACGGGACGGGCGAACCTGGAATGGTTCGGGTGTTTCAACAGATGTTGTTGAAGCTACTATCAAGGCATATTTACAGGCGATAAACGCCATGAAACACGAAGATGAACTGGAACGGAAAAAGGGAGGCCGCTGATGGACAACCGTATACTCAACGCTTTACAGCAAGTGCATATCTTTGATTCAACCCTGCGGGACGGAGCGCAGGGAGAGGGTATCAGTTTTTCTGTTCAGGACAAGCTGCACATCGTACGCGCCCTGGATGACCTTGGTGTTTCCTTCATCGAAGCGGGGAACCCCGGTTCAAATCCCAAGGATCTTGAATTTTTTCAGGAGGTCCGGAAGCTCAAGCTGCATAACGCCCACCTTGTAGCCTTCGGATCTACCCGCCGAAAGGATCTTGCAGCTGAGCAAGACGCGAATCTGCGCAGCCTCCTGGGTGCACAAACCGGATGTGTGTGCATATTCGGAAAAACCTGGGACTTTCATGTTCTTGAGATCCTGAAAGCAAGTCTGGAAGAAAATCTGGCGATGATACGGGAAACCATGGAATATCTGACCGCACAGGGCCGCACGGTCATCTATGATGCCGAACATTTTTTCGACGGCTACAAGGCAAATCCGGAATACGCACTTAAAACACTTGAAGCTGCAAAGTCCGGCGGTGCAGCCGCACTCGTCCTGTGTGATACGAACGGCGGCACCCTTCCTGATCGTGTTCAGGAGCTTACAACCCTGGTTGCAGATGCATTGAAACTTCCGGTCGGCATCCATTGTCATAACGATACCGGTATGGCGGTAGCCAGCTCGATCATGGCGGTTAAAGGCGGTGCAACCCAGGTTCAGGGAACCCTTCTCGGCTTCGGGGAGCGCACCGGAAATGCCAATCTTTCAACTATCATAGCGAACCTTGAACTCAAGATGGATATTCCCTGTTTGCCGGCAGGACGGCTGGAGTCACTTACTCCTGTATGCCGCCGTGTGGCCGAGATTGCCAACATCAATATGGAGGGCGGTATGCCCTACGTCGGGCACAATGCCTTCGCCCATAAAGCCGGAATGCATATCGATGCGGTCACAAAGAACTCGACAGCCTATGAACATGTATCGCCAGATACTGTAGGAAACGAGAGAACCTTCCTTATGAGCGAGGTTGCCGGCCGTTCAACCATTATAGAAAAACTTCGCCGCTTTGATTCAGACATCAAAAAGGACAGCCCCGTTGCTGCCCAGATTGTGGCAAAAATCAAGGAGATGGAGCATGAAGGTTATCAGTTCGAAGGGGCTGAAGGCAGTTTCGATCTTCTCGTGCACAAGAACATGGGAACCTACAAGCCCTTTTTTGATTTACAGTATTACAAGATTATTGCCGAAGAGGCGGTTGACGGTGTGCCTGTTACTGCATTTGCCCAGATCAAGATCGGTGTTGAAGGGGAGATGGCAATAACCGCCGGTGAGGGTGACGGTCCGGTTCATGCCCTGGACAGTGCCTTGCGTAAGGCACTTGAGCGTTTTTATCCGGCCGTCAAGCATATCCGGCTTACCGATTTTAAGGTTCGTGTTCTGGATTCGCGCAAGGCCACTGCGGCAAAGGTTCGTGTTTTGATTGAATCAACTGACGGAGAAGATATCTGGACAACTGTCGGGGTATCCACTGACCTTATCGAAGCCTCATGGATAGCCCTTGTGGATTCTTTTGAATACAAGCTCATAACCGACGCCGAACGCAGGGTGCATTCTACCTGACAGGACTTTACACAACACTGTTGATACAGTACAGTAACTTTATAAATACTGCATAGTATTTAGTTATACTTAATTCATGCGAGGATCGTACAGATGGATTTCAAGATTACAACCATACCCGGCGACGGAATCGGACCGGATATTGTCGCAGAAGGCTGCCGTGTACTGGAAACAATCGGTGAGCGCTTTGGCCACCGCTTTACCTTCACCGAAGTGCTGGCCGGTGGTGCAGCCCTCGATGCTGTTGGCGATCCACTTCCGCCTGAAACCCTTGCTGCCTGCAAGGCCGCCGATGCTGTACTGCTCGGTGCTGTAGGCGGACCCAAATGGGACGGTCTTCCCGGCGCAAAACGCCCTGAACGCGCACTCCTTGATCTGCGCGGCGGTCTTGCGGTGTATGCAAACCTCAGGCCGGCTCTTATGTTCAAGCAGCTTTCTGCCGCCTGTCCCCTCAAGCCGGAGGTGGTTGGCGAGGGACTTGATATTCTTATCGTTCGGGAGCTGACAGGCGGTATCTATTTCGGCGACCGTGGCCGAAAGGAAGACAACAGCGCAGCCTGGGACACCGAGGCATACAGTGTGCCTGAAATCCGCCGTGTGCTCAAAATCGGATTTGAATCTGCCGTCAAGCGTGCCCGGCGCCTTTGTGTAGTCGACAAGGCTAACATCCTTGAAACAAGCCGTCTGTGGCGGGAGGTTGCCGAATCCATGAAAGCTGACTACCCGGAAGTCGAGCTTTCTTATATGTACGTAGACAATGCAGCAATGCAGCTGGTTCGCAATCCCGGCCAGTTTGATGTCATTGTTACAAGCAATATGTTCGGCGACATTCTTTCCGATGAAGCCAGTCAGATTACCGGTTCCATCGGTATGCTGGCTTCTGCTTCCCTTGGCGATACAGGTCCCGGCCTGTATGAGCCGATTCACGGCTCGGCACCTGACATTGCAGGCAAGGATCTGGCAAACCCGCTGGCAACAATCCTTACCTGTGCAATGCTCTTGCGCTATTCACTCGGCCTTGAAGCAGAGGCTCTGGCGGTTGAAGCGGCTGTTGAATCAGTGCTTGATGCCGGCTGGCGCACAGGCGACATTGCCGGATCCGCCGCGGACTGTGCTGGCCTCGGCGACAAGCTTGTCGGGACAAAAAAAATGGGAGCTCTCGTTGTCGAGGCGCTCAAGGCAACCTGCTAACGAGGTATCAGCACTGCGTTGTAGTGCTGTTTTCTTTTTCGGTTTCCCGTCCGTAATCAAAACGGTCCGGGCGGGGAATGCGGTACCAGTGAACCGGGCGTCGCAGTCTGCGAAACAGACGTGCTGCGGTGCCCGCGAACAGCGCGGCGGTTAACATCAGTCGGGCCTGGTTTGGACCCGGTTGGACAGCTTTCAGACTCCGGTACCGGCGCACAAATGCCGGGAGGCGGTCTGTCAAAAAGGTGTCCTCCTTTTTTTATAATGTGCCGGGCAGACCCGGAATGCGAAACCTTATGAATCTGTCCTGGTAACAGGGGTTTCCTGGTAACGCTGGATAAGGTCGGCAAGATCGTTCCGGAATTCGTTAAAACGTGCAGCGTCCTGAACCGGATCGGGATAGGTTGAATCTTCTTCGCTGATAAACAGCACAGAAGGCCTGACCCGCAGTGATGTACACAGGGCAGTCATGGTACGTTCAGAAACCCATTTCTTGCCGTTTTCGATGTGGTTTAGAAAGGTGGGGGAGATGCCGCACAGTTCTGCAAGCTCAAACTGTGAAAGGTTTTTTGCCATACGGAGCTTGCGGACGTTGTTCCCGAGCACCTTTTTGATATCATACGTTTTATCCATTGGTTTATAGTTCATTACACTATCTGAGGTAATGATGCGCAATAAACTGACAGAAGAAATAATATGAACTGACAGTTCAATATAACAGGAGACAGATTCATGAAATACACCGGAGCCCGTATTGTTATTGAGTGTCTGGTCGAACAGGGAGTAAAAACTATATTCGGATATCCCGGCGGTGCAATCATCAATATCTACGATGAGTTGTATAAAAATGCCGACCGTATTACCCACATCCTGACCGCCCACGAACAGGGAGCTGCCCATGCAGCTGACGGATACGCCCGCTCAACCGGTTCTGTCGGTGTTGTACTTGCAACCTCCGGTCCCGGTGCAACCAACCTGATTACCGGAATTGCCACTGCCTATATGGATTCTGTACCCCTTGTAGCCATCACCTGCAATGTACCGACTGCCCTGCTGGGAAAGGACAGTTTTCAGGAAATTGACATCACCGGCATTACCATGCCGATAACCAAACATAATTATATAGTCCGCGATGTGAACGACCTTGCCGACACCATCCGTGAAGCCTTTGACATTGCTTCTTCCGGGCGGCCCGGTCCGGTGTTGATCGATATTCCCAAGGATATTACTGCTGCTGTTGCCGAGTGGACTCCCTGTCCGGATCCCGTTGCCGAACGCCGTATAATCGCGGGTAAAAGCAGACTGGTGAAGGCTGCCGACGAGGTTGAGCTTTCACGGGCGGCCGCCATGCTTGCCGGGGCAAAACGCCCCTTCTTTTATATCGGCGGCGGTGTGGTTTCCGCTGATGCAGCTGATGAACTTAAAGTCCTTGCCGAGCGCCTTGCCGCCCCTGTTGCCGTATCACTTATGGGCAAGTCGGCCTTTCCCTCCCGCCACGAGCTGTGTACCGGAATGATCGGCATGCACGGCACCAAGGCCAGCAACACCGCTGCGAACCGCTGCGACCTTCTGGTTGCCATCGGCGCCCGTTTTTCCGACCGTGTTATCTCCGATCCCAGCCGCTTTGCAAAAGAATCCGCCATCCTCCAGATTGATATCGACCCCGCCGAAATCAACAAGAACATCCGCACCCATGCAAGCGTAACCGGCGACATTAAAGCCATTCTCGCAGAACTTGCAGCCCGTGTTCCGGAACGCCGGCGCGACAAGTGGAACGATCTTGTCGACGACCTTAAAACACATCTGCCTGCAATGTACAGCAAACAGACCGCCCTTCATCCCCGCTTTGTTCTGGAAAAAGTCAATGAGATTCTCGGCGATGATACCATCATCACCACCGAGGTCGGCCAGCACCAGATGTGGGTCGCACAGTTTTATCCCTTCGCCAAACCCCGTACCTTCATCACCTCGGGCGGCCTCGGCACCATGGGCTTCGGAACCGGAGCCGCAATCGGTGCCCAGATGGCAAATCCTGACCGGCGGGTAGTGCATATTGCCGGCGACGGATCGTTCCGCATGAACCTGAATGAACTGGCCACAATCAGCCATTACAACCTTCCTGTTATCATTATTGTTGCCAATAACGGTACACTGGGAATGGTTCGCCAATGGCAAAAACTCTTCTATGACAAGCGCTATTCCGCAACCACCCTTGACCGTCCGCCGGACTTTCTCAAACTTGCAGACGCCTTTGCCGTACGCGGTTACCGGGCTATGAGTGAGGATGAATTCGTCACTGCCTTCCGGTCGGCGGCTGCATCCCGCGAGCCAGCTCTGATCGACTGTTATATGGATATCGACGAGATGGTTTTTCCGATGGTTCCTCCCGGAAAACCTATTGACGAATTGCTTCTGGATACCCAATCATAGGAGCATGCTCTTTCCGACAGGCGCCTTTGTTTTTTTCTTTTTCGCAGTTTTTGCCGGGTTCTGGTATGTATTCCGCCGGGACCTTCAGCGGCGCCTGTTCCTGCTCGTCTCGAGCCTCGTTTTTTATGCCTTCTGGGACTGGCGGCAGCTCTTTTTGCTTCTTGCTGTCGGTTTCGCCGCCTGGTTTTTCGGCCGCCTGATCGGCGCTCTCAAAGATCATCTCAAACGAAAGCTGGTGCTCATCCTTGCGGTTGCGGTGAATATCCTTGTGCTTGGTTTTTTCAAGTATTGGGACACTCTGGCCTCGGCACTTAATTTGATTGCCGCACGGCACCAGGGAGCTGTCGACAGCGCGCCCTCTGCATTCCTCCCGGAGCTCCATATTGCCCTTCCGGTCGGCATCTCTTACTTCATTTTCAAGGCTCTGAGTTACATCTTTGATGTGTATCTGTGTAAACTTCCTGCTGTAAACCGTCCGCTTGATGTGCTGGTGTACGTCAGTTTTTTTCCCCAGCTCGCAAGCGGACCAATAGCCCATGCTGCCGACTTTCTGCCCCAGATTCCCGGCGTAGCTGCTGTCGGTGCCGATATACACGCCCGGCCCATCCGCGCCGGCAGGGCAGGGGTGCTGATAGTCAGCGGTCTATTTAAAAAACTGGTACTGGCAAATTTTCTTTCTACTCTGCTTGTCGATCCTTTTTTTGCCGACCCCGGCTCACATCATACCCTTGAAGCTGTTGCAGCTTTTTTCGGCTATGCAGTTGTCATCTACAGCGACTTTTCAGGCTACAGTGATCTTGCGATAGCCGTAGCCCTGTTGTTGGGCTTTGACACCCTTCCCAACTTTAACCGGCCCTATGCTGCAACTTCTGTCACCGATTTCTGGCGGCGCTGGCATATCAGTTTCTCTTCCTGGCTTCGCGAGTACCTCTATTTCAGCCTGGGCGGCTCCCGGTTCGGCCTTGGCCGTGCCCTGTTTGCACTGGTGGTAACCATGATTCTTGCAGGCATCTGGCACGGGGCTGCCTGGACCTTTGTTATATGGGGCGCCATGCAGGGACTTGCTCTGGCTTTTGAACGTCTTAGCGGCTTTGCCCAGGGCCGCGACATGAGCACCCTTCGCCTTGTTTTGCAGCGCTTTCTTACCTTCCTCTTTGTCTGCCTCAGCTGGCTTGTATTCCGTGCAGAGTCACTCAATGCCCCTCTCGTCTGGTTTACTGCCCTTGGTAATATCAGTACCCCGCTCAGCCTTATCAACCCCCTGGTTCTCATCCTTTTGCTAACCGGCATCGCGATGCATCAAATACCTGACAGCTGGCGGGTCAAATCCGAAGCTCTATGGTATACTGTTCCTCTGCCGGTACAGGGCCTTTTAATCGGTATTTTCTTGTGTGCGATGACAGTCATCGCCATGTCCGGTGTACCGCCGTTTATCTATTTTCAGTTTTAGGGAGCAGTATGGAAAACGGTCGCCGGCACAGTCCGAATATGGTAGTTTTAGCCTTTATCTGCTGTCTTCTGGTATATACTGCCGGGTCAGCCCGGTTCTTGTGGATCGGCGGCTCGCGTGTTTCACATCTGCCCCTGCGTACTGCGTTAGTTGCTGCGGCGGATGCAATCGCCTCGCTGGTAGCGCCTTCCGGCTTTGACCGTTTTGTACCGGAACTCCGCAACCGCTTTTTGTCAGCAACAGGGCTTTCTTCGCATCAGGCCTGGGATATAAGGTATTACAATGTCAGACACGCTGCCGACCCTGTTGACTCAATAATTGAAGAGTCATCAGTAGCCTCAATAGAACCGGAACAGGTTCCGGTGTCTGCCGGTATTGAACCAGTAACTGCTGTTTCATTGAATACCGGAACCCGCGACGGGTTACGCATATTCTCTGCAGAAAAACCCTTGCGCGTTTTTGCCTTTGGTGATTCCCAGACGCACAGTCTCGGTAACGGACTGTCCCGTCTGGTCGGCCGGGACGGACCAGTCAGCGTTGATGTTCTTGCGGTTCATTCCACCGGCTTCATCCGGGGTGATTACTATAACTGGAATGCAAAACTTGCAGATACCTTTGCAACTGAACAGTACGATGCTGCTGTTGTGATGCTGGGTATGAACGATTACCAGAACTTTTATAATGCCGCAGGCCGCGCCCTGCGCAAGGAAACTGCTGACTGGGAGACTGAATACCATGCGCGGTGCCGCAGAATAATTGATCTATTGCTGATGCATGTAGAGCGCGTTTACTGGATCGGCATGCCTGTTGTACAAAATCCTGTGTATAACCGCAGCCTTGAATATATTGACGGAGTCCAGAACCGGCTTGCAGCAGAATACAGTCCGGAGACCCTGATTCGTATTTCACTGCGTGATCAGTTTCCCGGTCCCGGCAGGCCCTTTACCGATACGGTACTCCTTCCTGACGGCAGTACCCTGCGTGTCATGACACAGGATGGTACCCACTTTACCGTTGAAGGCGGACAGCTTGCCATGCAGGGACTCTTTGAGCGCCTGAGAACTGACTTTTTGTTCGCCCAGCTCCCGCAGCCCGTTCTGCCCTGAACAAGCCTCTGGCCGTACTTGTAGCCGTTCACGGCATTTGGTATACTGTCATCATTATGATTGAAAGAAACCCCCATATCGCCAATCTCACCTCGGGTTATCTGTTTCCCGAGATTTCAAAGCGCCGTGCCGCTTTTGCCAAAGAACACCCCGAGGCTTCCATTATCAGTCTGGGTATCGGTAATACTACAGAACCCCTGACACCGCATGTTGTCAAAGGTCTTTCAGGCGAGGTACAAGCCCTGTCAACACCTGACGGCTATAACGGTTACGGAGATGAAACCGGTAATACCCGGCTTCGCGAGGCTATCGCCTCTGTTTTGTATAAGGGCATGGTATCTGCTGACGAGGTTTTCATTTCCGATGGAGCCAAGTGTGATATCGGCCGTATTCAGTACCTGTTCGGATCAAAGGTTGCGGTAGCCGTGCAGGATCCCGCCTATCCGGTCTATGTTGATGGTTCCGTTATGGTAGGAGCTGCAGGTGCTGCAAAAGCTGATGGAAGCGGGTATGAGGGTATTGTGTATATGCCCTGTACCGCCGAAAACGGATTCTTCCCGGATCTTGACCAGGTTCCCGAACATGCACTCATTTATTTCTGTTCTCCCAATAATCCCACCGGAGCGGTTGCCACCCGCGAACAGCTCGGTGCCCTTGTAGCAGAGGCCCGGCGCAAGGGATCCATCATCATTTTTGATTCCGCCTATTCGGCCTTCATTCGTGATCCGGAACTGCCCCTTTCCATATTTGAAATACCCGGTGCACGCGAGTGTGCCATCGAAATCAATTCGTTTTCCAAGCCGATCGGCTTTACCGGTGTGCGTCTTGGCTGGTCGGTTGTCCCCAAGGAACTCTGTTATGCCGACGGTAGTCCTGTCATCCGGGATTGGACCCGTCTTATGACGACTATTTTTAATGGAGCATCCAACATAGCCCAGATGGGCGGTCTGGCCTCACTGCAGGGCGAGGGTGTTCGTGAAACCCGTGAACTTACCGATTACTATCTGGCCAATGCAGCCCTGATCCGCAAGACCCTTACCGGTCCGAATTTCAAGGCAGCAGGTGTTGAGGTTTTTGGCGGTGACAACGCACCCTATGTCTGGGTCCGTTTCCCCGGTCGCAAAAGCTGGGATGTTTTTGATCAAATTCTTAATACCTGTCATGTTGTCACTACCCCCGGTGCCGGTTTTGGACCTGCAGGTGAAAGTTTTATCCGCTTCAGTGCCTTCGGACACCGTGCTTCGGTTGAGGAAGCCTGTCGGCGCCTTTCCGAACTGTCGTTGTGATTGTGTCTGCTATCTGTTCCTGTGTATATCAATAATAACAAAAGGCTGTCTCCTTCGGGGTGACAGCCTTTTGTTTAGGGATCTATCGATGCCAGGTGCAGTCAATGAACAGATTGGATCAGTAACCCGGCAGTCATGCCTTTATTCTTCTGTACCCTGCCGTTTCTTTTGAGCCGCTTCCAGCTCGCGTTCTTCCTGCCGCCGCAGACGGGTTTCATTCCATGCCTGTATATCATAGCGCATGCCGAGCCGTGCATCAAAAAGATATTCATCAAGACCTGGTACCGGATCTCCAAGCGAGAAGCTGTACAGGGAACTGTTTACCGAACCAAAGAAGGCCAGCCCCGTACCGGGCGACCAGCTTGTTCCGACACCCAGCACCAGATGTGCCAGTTTTTTATTTGCCGGATCATCTTCAGCAATAAAATAATCAGTAACCCGCCATATAAAATCTACATTAATCTTCCAGGGCGACTGTTTTTTAAAGGCTTCGGTGTAAAAACCGTAGTCAGTCTGGCTGCGTATACTGGAGGAAGACCCGGTGGAAACAGTCGTTCCCTTCTGGCTGATACCGAGCGAACACAGCAGATTGGGAAGATAAAATCCCAGGGACAATGAACTTCGGTATATATCAACTACTTCACCGGCTGTAGCTGTTGCAGGCAGACAGAAATCAGCGCCGGCATCAGCTACCAGAAGGCCGGGGACTGTGAGTGAAAATCCGAGGCTCAATCCGCTTCGTAACAGTACCGGTACCATATCCTTGTCGTTATCTTCGTTCATCAGCCCAAAAAAAGGACCAGCTGATATCGAAATAAAGGGAGTCTCATAGCTCAGCCGGGTGCCCAGGCTGCGTCCTGTGACGGGATCCTGATCAAGCAGGAGCTCGGCAGATATCAGCGGGGTAATCCGCTCAGTCATACCCAGGGTAAAGCCCGGTGCCGGCAGCGCAGTGTCCAGTTCTCCCGTGCGGTCAAAACCGAAAGAACTGGCTGCTCCCGCTATCGTTATTTCAATTGCAGTGAGCGGCAGTGCCAGAACAACAAGCATCAGTACAAACAGTCTTTTCATTAATATACCGCCTTGAAACGTAATTGACATTCCATCATTCTCCATGGTTCTTCATACTGCAATGGCCGTATGGTAATTCTGCTGTCAAACACAAAACTGCCTGCCCGCATGCTTAAAAAAGGACTTGCCGCTAACGAGAAAGGTGTGACTGCATCCGGTTCATCAGGATTGATTGTGGTCAGCACACTCAGTCCTCCCCGGAAGCGGTGTTTGTCGGGATTACCGAATGCCAGCAACAGATTCAGTCCGGCGTAGTTTCCTTCTGCGTCAGCAGGAAGACTTGCCGGGATGTTTTCGGGAAAGACGGGGAGGGCAAAAAAGGTCAGTGCAAGGTGGCTCACTTTTCCGGTCAACCGTGGTTCAAACAGAAAAAACATCTTGGTCCCCGGATCGGTTTCACCGAATTCATAACGGGAAATACCGAATTCCGCATACAATTCAGTTCCGGTTCCAGAGCCAAGCAGTGCTGCGGTTCCTGCGCGATGCAGAAACTGTGAGTCTTGCTCAAGAAAGGTTGCTCCGTAAAAGAGTGTGTGGATCAGGGGCCCATGCGAACCGGAAAAGCGCAGATCTGCAGACCAGGCGGATTCTTCATCTTCACGGGCATTCCAGTGAGCATATAAGCCTGCAGCTATTCCTGCCGCCGGCGGTGCTCCCTCGATAAAGAATCCAAGTCCTTTTATGGGTGTTACCGGCATAAAAACGCTTCCGGGAAGAGAGTCCCGAAATTCTGTCGGTTTGAGATGGTCTTTCAGATAGGTTCTTGCCAGATATTCGGAAATACAACTGTCCAGGTAACCGCTAAAAATACCTGTTTGCAGTTCTCCCTGTGACCGAAGGGTAAACCGTAAAACTGCCGAATTCAGGGTTAACCTGGCAGGTATCGTGTAGTCTTCAACCGGATGAAAAAATCTCGCAGAATCCTCGCTTGTAATCATTAATTCTGTATCCAGACGTAAAAAAGGCAGAGGCATAAAGCGCAGTCCGGTATATGCTGTGGTATTCACCCGTGGCCGTAATGGTTTATCCAGCATAAAGGCAGTTGCTTCAACATCCAGCCGTGAAACTGAAAAAGCCTGGGAGATTGCCGGTAGTGCAATACAGAGAGTGAATACTGTTGTAATCAGATGCAGCGGTCGCATTATGACTCCTGGAAACAAGTATATACCATAACGATATCATCGGCCAGCTTTAAGCACGTCAATATAGGTGATCACAAAAAAATCCTGTCTGCACCTTTTCTCCCGGGCGATGTAGCAAATTGTATCCCTTTTAAATCTTGACTAATACTGAAAAGCGTATACACTTTGTGTAATATGAGTGACTATCTGGACTTGAATAATGAAGAACTGCTCAAAGATTTCTTCAGTGAAGCCGAACAGCAGGTACAAACCCTGGAAAGTAACATTCTTGTAATCGAGAATGATCCGGAAAACCATGATTCAATTGACGAGATTTTCCGTGCTGCACATACCCTCAAGGGTGGATCTGCTACTGTTGAAATGCACGAATTGTCCGGTTTTACCCATATTGTGGAAGATTTGCTGGACAGCATTCGTGACGGTAATGTAAAAATTAGCGCTCCTGTTGTTGATGTTCTGCTCCGCTCCCTGGATATCATCAAGGAAATGCTTGCTGCCCGATCTGCGGGCACTGTTTTTAGCGAGAATATTGATGACGTAAAAAAGACCTTGCAGTCTTTTATACCTCAAAAAGGAAAAACAGCCCCGCAGAAGGCTAAAACATCTTCTTCTGCCCGGGGTACGTCTGCTCCGGTAAAACCGGCCCCGCGTTCTGCCCCTGCCCGGTCTTCCGGTGGTACCGCCGGAGGGTTATCGGAGTATGAACTTCTTGAGCTTAAGGAAGCCGTACCTCCGGGTCAAACAGTACAAGTTGTCACTGTCACATTTGATGAATCCAACCCCATGAACAGTGTAGGCGGAATTCAGGTCTTTGCCGCCCTTAAATCACATGGACAGATTCTCAAGACAATACCGGACTTTGACTCTTTGTACGAGGATGTTTTTCAGGAAAAGGTAGTTTACTTTGTTGCTTCGGCTGACACTGCCGAGCAGATTTCCCGTGGTGCGCAGATATCGGATGTTACCCTGGAAGTCCAGGTAGAAGCCTTTAATTTTTCTTCATCTTCCTCGTCTTCACCGGGACCGGCTGCAAATGCTGCTTCGGCTTCTTCAGTATCTTCGTCTGCAGGCACATCAGGATCCGTTCAAATTGATGATTCTCCGGATTCGGACAGCGAAGACCATTCCCCGGCGGATGAGGTTCAGTCTTCAGTCGGCACCCGCAGTTCACCGGCAAGAAAGCCTTCATCAGGAAGCACACATTCTTCCGGGTCTGTTTTACGTGTTGACTCCCGCCGTATTGATTACCTGCTCAATCTGGTCAGCGAGACCGTAATCACAAAGGCATCGTTTAATCAGAGTGCCCTGCATTTTACCGAGCTGTTGAATCTGTTTCAGCAGTCCGAGGTTCTGTATAAGGACAAACTGCGCAAGCTTCTTGATCACATCCCTGATTACCTGGAAGAAATCCAGGATGGTGCAAGCCTCAAGGATGTTAAAAAACGACTCAATACCGAGTATGCGGAAATCTTTGATGTTTTCAGCGGTTTTGAGTCAAACATGAAGACTACTGTAACCAAGTTCCGTTCATCTGCACAGAATTTGGGACGCATTACCGGCGAGCTGCAGGAAGGTGTCATGAAAATCCGCATGGTACCTATCAGCCAGATATTCAGCCGTTTCCCGCGTCTTGTACGTGATCTTTCCCATGATCTGGGAAAGAAGATTCAGCTTGTTATAGAGGGCGAGGACACCGAACTGGACAAGTCAGTCGTAGAAGACCTTCTTGACCCCATAATGCACTGTGTTCGTAATGCTCTTGATCATGGCATCGAATCTCCGGATGCACGCCGTTCATCCGGAAAGCCGGAGGAAGGAACAGTTCTTCTGAAGGCCAGCAACGAAGGCAATATGATTGTTATAGATATTGCTGATGACGGAAAGGGTATCGATGTCGAGTCTGTCCGTCAGAGGGCGATTTCTCGCGGAATCATTCATCCGGGAAAAACACTTACAGATATAGAAGCCTTCCAGCTTATTTTTGAACCAGGTTTTTCAACTGCCGAAAAAATAACCAACGTCTCGGGGCGCGGGGTAGGTCTTGATGTTGTGCGTACTCATATTGAAAAACTCAATGGTACGGTAACAATTACCTCACAGCCGGGAACCGGTTCCCGGTTTACCATCCGTCTGCCGCTGACCCTTGCAATTATTCAGGGTCTGCTGGTTCGTGTGGGTGAAGAGGTCTATTCCATCCCGATTACTTCGGTTATTGAAAGTCATCGTGTAACCGGTGATGATATCAGCCGTATTGATAACTATGAGGTTTTTAATGTACGTGACGAGGTCATCAGCCTGCTTCGCCTGAACCGGCTTTTCGGTATCAAGGCCGTTGAAAATAGCGGCTACAGCTACATTGTTATTGTCGGTACAGCTGAAAAAAAGGTAGGTTTGATGGTCGACAGTCTTATTGGCGAAGAGGATGTGGTTATCAAGCCGTTACGTGATCAGTTTACTGTTTCTCCGGGAATTGCCGGCGCTTCCATTCTTGGCGACGGCTCAGTTTCCCTGATTATTGATATTAGCC
>CAZXJV010000032.1:0-28102 GCA_964641135.1 uncultured Treponema sp.
GGCAGAACGAGGGCCGGGTTATGTGCCGGGGCTGCCCCGATACTGGCTGCATTAAATGACCTCCGGATAGCGTGATGGGGTATCTGTTAGTGTGTAGGGTATGGGTGTGGAAATTGGCGGAAAGGGGACGGTGATTATCTAGAAAAGTGGTTGCAGTAGAAAAAACAACAGTATTGATAGCAGTTTATAGCAGCTTGTCCTGTAATGGCCCGCGGTGTTACACTGCGTGAATGAAAGGAATAATTGTTGCGGCGGGCTATGGTACCCGCTTTTTACCGGTTACCAAGACTGTTCCGAAGGAACTGCTGCCCCTGGTGAATGTGCCATCCATCCAGTTTATTGTTGACGAATTTACGGCTTCAGGGATAACCGATATTGTGATTATAAGCTCACGGCGAAAAAAGGTTCTTGAGGACTATTTTGACCGCGAGGTTGAGCTTGAAGATGTTTTTTGCCGTGAAGGAAAGGTATCATCCCTGGAGGCGATAACTCCTTCTGGTGCCAATATAGCGTTTGTACGTCAGCAGCGCATGATGGGCACGGGTCATGCCCTGCTGCAGGTGAAACCCTGGGTGGGATCGGATCCCTGTGTTGTAGCCTATCCGGATGACCTGCATTTCGGTCAGCGTCCGCTTGCCGGGCAGTTGATGGATATATGGAAAAAAACCGGCTGTTCGGTCATGGCCGCCGTTCATGAACCCGGAGATGTATCGCGGTACGGTGTGCTTGATATTGCCGCTGATGGAGAAATGGTGCGCGGTATAGTAGAAAAGCCCCCTGTCGGCACCGAGCCGAGCCATGAGATATCCATCGGACGGTATCTGTATACACCCGAGTTTTTTGAGCTGCTGGAAGAAGGATGGCACATGCACGAAAAGGCAGCCCGAAAGGACGGCAGGACACCCGGTGAGTACTACCATATATACGCATTAAATCGTTTGATGGCTGCCGGAAAAGTTGCTGCCTGCCGGGCTGAAGGCCGTCGGCTTGATACCGGTGACCCCGCCGGCTATCTTGAAGCTGTTTTGACCTATGCCGACAGCCGCAGCGATCTGCGACCGGTGCTTGATGCCTGGCTTTCAGCCCGGGTCAGGCCAGTTTGAGCTTCATAAAGAGTACCGGTGCTATCCATGCTGCCTGAAAGGCGGTGAGGGCATACCGGAGGAACCGGAACAGTGGATACCACTGGGATCCTTTGTCCGGGCCCAGTGCTGCAAGGCCGAAGTAGATCAGGGCGGTAAGGCCCAGACCGATCAGCGCCCGCAGTATTTTGTGCCTGAAGCAGTGTGCTGCCGCCCGGTAGGTCTGTGTTCCGGTGACCAGCAGTGTGTACCCTGCAACAAAACCGAAAAATGCTCCCCCCATTGAGGTATCTGTGCCGGTTCCTGCGTTCAGTATTCCGGCTCCGAGGGCAGCGGCAGCAAAACCCAGTACACGGGGGTTGCGTCCTGCAGACCGGGCAGATGCGCTGGCCGCTTCTATGAGGGGTGTAAAAAGGCGTTCAAGTACCGGTAATGCGAACAGAACCGCAAGGCTGACAAGAAAACCGATGGTCCAGCCGAACAAAACGTCAGTTGGATAATGAACGCCAAGGTATATCCGGGTAAGACCGATTGCAAGAGGCGGCAGAACTGCGGCAAGAAGAATTACAAGACGAAGTCCGGGGCCGGCGCTTACCGTTAATGTTTTTTCCGCGGTCTGCGAGGGAAGAAAAAGACGGGCGGCAAGCGGCCAGAAGGCTGCGGCGTTTTGTGCATGCCCCGAGGGGGTAGCCCATCCGGTTTCGCGTATCAGCGCGAGATCCGGGTAATGCGTGAATGGCCGCTGGACCCTCAATGTCTCTTTAAGCGTGATATTTAATCCATTGCATAAAAAAACAGTTACTGCGATACGGAATCCGCTGCGCTCATCGACGCACCAGTACAGAACTGCCAGCAGAACTATATACGCAAGCGGGTCACCGATTCGGGTAATAGCCACAGCAGCCGCGGTCAGCGCAGGGCTGGAAACAGACTGAAAGGCGCGGATTAGTTCGATACCCCACTGATACACGGGAGGAAGATCTGCTCCTGCCGCCAGTGCTGTAAAATAGGTTTCCATAAATCAGCGTCCTCCGAATACGGGCCGCCGGGAGGATTCTGCACCTTCATTCGGGGGCCAGGGATATACCGTTTCTGCAGCAAGGTCCGGCCGGATATCGCCATAACGGCCGGAATTATTCCAGTACGTATAGCCCTGATCGACAGAATCGCGGATACCGAAGATCTGTCGCTGCACATAGTCGTTATTGTAATGCGTGCGGTCATAGGAAACCGGAAGATAGAAGGCCTGTGTCCAGGAACGTACCAGTACGCGGTTGCGGGCGATGATCAGATTCCGGTAAGAACCGTAATAATAGATTCGGTAGGGGCGTTCCGCAGCCGGGCTGTGTGCAAGGAATCCCTGTTCAAAGTGGCTGGGATAGAACATTGGACAGATGACATCGACGTAGCGGGCCAGAAGTTCTACGTCCTGTCCGGTGCGGGTGCCGGTACGATACCAGCCGTTTGCACCGTAGATGTCGATAGAAATAGGGGCACTTATTTCACGGCGGGCATAGGACAGGAATGACATCAATGCACTCTCTTTGTCCATTCCCTTGTCCTGCCAGCGGTAGGTTGCGTTATTGAGATTGACCCCGTCGGTGGGGAACCGGATGTAGTCGAACTGGATTTCGTCAAAGCCGCGGGCAATCAGCTCCCGGGCTACAGCGATGTTGTACTGCCAGACCTCTTCGCTGTATGGATCTACCCAATGTTCGTCATAGTACTGGCGGACCCGTTCGGTAGCGGGAGCTCCGGATTCTGCTGCGGCTTCAATCTTTTGCTCGACCATACGGTAGCCTTGCCAGGCCTTGTTTTCTGTCCGGTCCCAGATTGCGTAGCGGCCGCCTTCGGCTCGGGACAGAGAGCGGTCCTTGAATACGACAATACGGGCTACCAGAAAGACGCCTTTTTCTTTTGCTGCAGGGATGAAGGTATCAAGATCAATGGCAGGACGGATTGTACCCTTTGCGGTGACCAGGGGATCGCGTGAATTATACCGGATAAGCCCGTAGTCATCCTTCATGTCTATAACAAGCATATTGAGCCGGTTGTCGGTAATGGTTTTAAGGTGGCCAGCAAATCCTGCTGCTGTTGCTGCCTGATGAACGGGAATATAGATACCGGTTTTTCCGTTAGCGGTTTTCAGGCGGGGGTGGTCGGGGGTAACCGGTTTTAAGAGCCACAGTTCGGCAAGCGACAGGTTTCCCTTACCGGCGGTGCGGGAGGCTGGTACCCATGCGGCATTGAGGGTGCCCGGGGCGCTGCGAAGCTCGCCAATCCATGAATCTGCTGCTGACCAGGCTGGTACAGCTCCTGGTACAGGGGTGCCGGGGGCCGGGATGGAGCTGGTTTGCGCTGCAAGCGGAATATCGCGCAGGGCGCCGGGGGTAACTGCCAAAATTGAGCCAGTACCGGGTACAAGGCTTTCTATGGTATCAAGCGGCTCGGTACCGACCCACAGGCTCATCCATTGTTTTGTTTGCCAGTCCAGACGATACAGGCGTCCCATAAAGGTTTGGGATGCGTACACAACGGGTGTGCCGCTGGCGTTCCCGACAGCAAGATCTGCCACCTCATCGGGCCAGCGGACGGTCGGGAGGGCAGCAAGGCCGTCATTGATATCAACCCACAGATTGCGTGCGTCCGGTTGCTTATAGGCAACCCCGTAGATGGGATGTGACAGAAGAACTGTAAGGTGCAGAACACCTGCGGAATCAGGAAGGTCAAGAACAGCTACTGCTTTTGAACCTGCGGTCGCTGCGCTCATCCCGATATTCTGCCAGGTAAGACCTCCGTCCCTGGTAAGGTACACGGAATCCTTTGTGGAGGTTACCAGAATTGACGGATTCGACGGATGAACCTTCAGGTCTTTAAGCTCCTGAATTTCCAGGGCAAAATCTTTAACAGCATTTGTAAAGGTTTTAAGTGTTTTTACCGGTAATCCATTGTTGCGTTCCTGAAAAGTCGCAAGATCCCGGCTCCAGATGACGCCGGAACCGGTTAACAGATACCAGCCGTCAGGAACCCTCAGAATTTTGCGGACGGAGGAGCTGTTCCAGATGGCGGTGGCGGTACTCCGGTTTACCCGGAACAGTCCGCTGGAAGTACCTGCAAGAAGGATGTCCTGCGCATACACCTGTGCGGCCAGTAATACTGACAGAAATACCAGTCGTAGTAAGTGTTTCATAAGCCCGGGCAGTTTAACAGAAAAAAAATTATAAAAAAAGGGTGTTATACAGTATACTGTCAGTGCGGTGTTTACAGCGCTTGTTAGCAAGGAGGAACGTCATGCCCAAGTCCGCCACCGGTATTTTCGGAATTTTGACATCGGGGGGAGATGCTCCCGGTCTTAATGCGGCGATCCGCGGGGTTACCCGCACAGCAATAGAGGTGTACGGGATGCGGGCTATCGGCTTTGAAAACGGTTACCGCGGGCTCATCGAAGGCCGTTATCGCGAGCTTCATCCGGCAGAATTTTCCGGTATTCTTGCAAAGGGCGGAACAATTCTGGGTACATCCCGGGAAAAACCGTTTAAAGACAAGGATTGGCTGAGCCAGACCGGCCAGGGAGCGGTTGAACGGATTATCGATAATTACCGAAAGCTGGGTCTGGATGCCCTTGTTGTACTGGGTGGAAACGGTACAAACACCACAGGGCACCTTTTGGCCCAGGAAGGCCTGAATGTGATTGGTCTTCCCAAAACCATAGATAACGATATTGTTGAAACCGACATAACCTTCGGGTTTCATACGGCCCTTGGTGTCGCTACAGAATCCATAGACCGCCTGCATTCCACTGCCTCCAGTCATAACCGTGTGATGGTAATCGAAGTAATGGGACATAAGGCCGGCTGGCTGAGTCTGTATTCCGGGGTTGCAGGCGGTGGCGATGTAGTGCTTATACCCGAAATTCCGTATCACATTGACAGTGTTGCATCTCATTTGCACAACAGGGTGCGGGACGGTAAAACCTTTTCTATAGTAGTAGTCGCAGAGGGCTCGCTTTCTACAGAAGAGGCAAAACTTGACAAAAAAACATACAAGAAGGTTCGTCAGGCGATGACTGGTTCTATCGGGTATCGTGTTGCCCAGGAGATAGAATCTGCGACAGGACTGGAGTCACGGGTAACTGTTCTTGGATATCTGCAGCGCGGTGGAACCCCTGCTGCCTTTGACCGTATTTTGGCAAGTCAGTTTGGAACTGCTGCAGCCAATATGCTGGCAGCCGGTGATTACGGCAAGATGGTTGCACTGCGAAACAACAAATTGATAGGAGTTCCGCTTGAAAAGGTAGCGAACCGTATCAAAACGGTTCCGCTTGATCACCGGATGCTGGAAACTGCCCGTAATCTGGGTACCTGCCTGGGCGACTGATCCGGTATGGATACAGGGCTTTGCCAGGATCCTTGTGGCTCTGTATCTTGTCAGCCTTCCATGGGCAGTGGTTTTGAAATACCATAACCCTGGGCATAATTGACACCGATCTCTGTCAGTTTACCGATAATATCATCGTTTTCCGCGAATTCACCGATTGTTTTAAGTCCAAGTACCTGGCACATACTGCTGATGGCCTGTACCATTGTGTAGTCCACCCTGTCCTTGTCCATGTTGCGGATAAAAGAACCGTCAATTTTCAGGTAATCTACCGGGAGGTTTTTAAGATATCCGAAGGATGAAAAGCCCGAGCCAAAATCATCAAGCGCAAAAGAAAATCCGCGTTCCTTCAGAATACGGATAAATCGCGATGCCGAGCCCAGGTTGAGGATTGCATTTGTTTCGGTAACCTCAAGGCAGATGCGGTTGGCGGGAACCCCGTGCAGGGCTATGGTATCGATGATAAAGCCGATTACCGATTCATCAAGAAGGGAACTGCCTGAAAGGTTGATGCACATCACATTCAGTGACAGCGGGTTCCCTGTTTTAATAAACTCTCCATATATGCGTATACTGTTTCGTATTACCCAACGGTCAATAGCCGGCATGATATTATTTCGTTCGGCAACAGGAATGAAGGAATTGGGCGGAACGATGCTGCCGTCATCGTTGAGCATACGCAGCAGAACTTCCATTTTTGCGGGATCTCCGGAATTACCCAAAGGCTGAATGGGCTGGTAATACAGCCTGAATCCGTCCTTGCTCAGGGATTCCTGGATGCGGCTGATAAGCTCGCTGATGCTCATTGATTCGCCGCTGGCCGCTTCATCCCGTCTAAAAATGCTGTAGCGGTTGCCGCCTGATTCATGGGTGCGCCGTACGGTTTCATTTCCGGCAATCATGATATCGTGTTCGTTGCGGAACAGGGGATCAAGCGGTACTACACCGATACTGAAGCTCACTGTAAACGCTTTGCCCTGCCAGGTGAACGGATGGGCCTCGGCTTCTACGGTCAATACCTTGGCAAGGGTACGCGCATCCATAACGTGTGCAGATTGTCCTGCATCATGGTGAACAAAAACAAAGTCATCACCGCCGATACGCGCTGCATAATCCCGGCCGGTCAGATGGTTTTTAAGTATCCCGGCACACAGCTGGAGCATCTCATCGCCTGCCTCGGTACCGCAAGCGTCATTGATAACCTTGAAATGATCAATGTCGATATACAGGACGCTGATTGTTCCCGGCTGCTGGACTGCCTCGGCAAGGCTTTCATTGAGCCTGACTGCAAGTTCATTGCGGTTTAAAAGACCGGTGAGTATATCATGGGTTGTTTGATAGCGCAGGGTGTCGGCAATTTCATGAATCTGGGAAATATCCTTGAAAGCGACAAAGAATTGAGGTTCTTTGTGGATGTCGGTCATTTCGCGGGTAATGCTCATTTCAACGACATAGGACTTTTTGTTGAGGTTGGTAATACGTATATTCGGAATCTTGAGAACCTTCATGTCTGTCGTGAAATTCGGCATCCGGAAGGGAGCTCCCGTTTCCATGTCGCACAGGATCAATATGTCTTTCAGAAACTGGTTTTTTGCTTCACTGTCGTTTATTTCCAGAATCTGTTCGGCTACGGGGTTCAAAAAATGAATGCGGGAATCCGCACCGGTTACGATGATGGCATCGGTTGTGGAGTTGAGAATGGCCGAAAACATCTTTTCTTTTTCCCGGACACGGGTATCGGCTACACTTTTAAAAAGAGCCATCTCGAGAACCGTTGCCAATTCACGTTCCTTGAAGGGCTTGAGGATGTAACCGAGAGGATTAGTCTGCTTTGCACGGGAAAGGGTATCTGCATCGGTATATGCAGACAAAAATATGACCGGCGGACCGTTTTCTTCACGGAGTTTTGCAGCGATATCGATTCCGTCCATGTCGCCCGGAAGGACAATATCCATCAATACCAGATCCGGACGGTTTGTACGTATTCCATCCAGAGCATCCAGGCCGTTCGCTGCCGAACCGCAGACAACATAGCCCAGCCGCTCAAGTCGGCGCTGGAGGTCGATGGCGATGATTCGTTCATCTTCAACTACAAAAATCCGTTCTCTGCTCATGTCTGTACGCTGCCTGCCAGTGTTGTCGCGACCTGTTTAGGACTTAATCCGGCAGTCGCAATCCGGATTTGAGCCATTCTAGCATATATTTCAGTTCGGCGGGAAAAAAGCTCGGCGAATTTTCCTGCCGGATCGTCTCCCTGCAAGAAAGCCGGCATGACTCCGTCACGTTCAGCGCTGTGCAGTACCCGTTTGTAGACCAGTTCAAGCGGAGTATCCAGAAATACAAGGATGCCTGCTGCTTGCACAAGAGCAAGTGCTTCGCTGTTATCGCTGATTCCGCCGCCAGTTGCCAGTATTCCGCCTGTTTCAAGCCGTGTGCAGGCTTCGCGGCAGGCGGCTGCCTCCCAGTGCTGCATCAGAGAAGCTCCTCCTTCCGCATAGAGCTGCCTCACCGGCTTTCCCGCCATGGCTGCCGCAACATCATCGGTATCAAGGAAGGGCATGTTCAGCATTCCTGCCAGGATTTTTCCTACAGTTGATTTACCGGAGTGTTTCATGCCGGTTAATACAATGATTTTCTTGCTGCTTTCCATGCCGGTATGTTACTCCATGAAAGTATAATGCGCAAAGGGGTGATAATGCAAAAAAAAACAGCCTCATGAGAACAAACCCTTGCCTTGTGCGACGGGTGCCGTTATTCTGCTGTAATGTACCTGTTTTTACTGATCCTGTTTGTTTTTTCTCCTCTTTCACTGTGGCTGGTGATTACTGTCCGAAAACACCATGCTTCTGTTTTGACAGCCCTGATTGGCCTTCTTTCCGGCTTTGTTTCGCTGGCACTGGCAGCTTTTATTCCTGTATTTCCAGCCGGAGGGTTTTTTGTCCCGGCTGCGGTCGAAGAAGCGGTAAAATTTCTTGTTCTGTTTACCGTGATGTATCATGCAGTTTCAGACCGGAATCTTGCATCCTTGCCCTGGCTTGGCCTGGGTGCCGCCCTTGCCTTCGGTACTGCGGAAAATGCAGGATATGTGCTTTTTTCTGTTGACGGCGGGTTTTTCCTGGCATTTGCCCGGATGTTCAGTTCACTGGTTCTACACAGTGCCTGCGGGATACTGGCCGGAGCGGCTGTCTGTCGGCTCCGGTCCCGGACCGGAACTTTTATACTGCCTTTTATCGGCGCTGTGGCGCTGCATACTTTTTATAATGGAATGGTTTTGTTCGGCCCCTGGGGCCTTTCTGCAGCCCTTGCATCGGCTGTCATTGCAGTCCTTTTGCTTGGAAAGAATTTTCTGAAATGAAAAAAATAGAGCTTGCCGGTGGCAATAATACAACGATTCTCGAATTGCTGCGGTCGAAGGAGACTTTGATTTCTGCGCCCTGCGGCGGCCAGGGGCGGTGCGGCAAGTGCCGGGTTCAGCTGCTTTCGGGTACATGTCCCGAGCCTGATGAGGTTGAACAAGATCTTCTTGAACGGCAGGAACTTGAAGAAGGATGGCGGCTGGCCTGCAGGGTCAGACCTGCGGGACGGATCAGTGTGGCTGTCCCTGAGGGGTTGAGCCTCCCGGCTGTATCGCCTGTCGGGGAGAATCCTTCTGCCGCTTCATCCGGAGACTTGATTGTTGCCGTTGATATCGGAACTACTACCATCGAGATGCTGCTGACAGACAGGCGGACCGGATGGCGAAGTCCTGTCTCGGCCCTGGCAAACCCCCAGGCAGCCTGGGGTGCTGATGTGATGAGCCGGATAACAGCAGCAAACGACGGTCATGGGCCTGCTTTGACATCTTCGGTGCGTACAGCCATTGCTGAAGGGATTACACGCCTGTGTGCGTCATCCGGTGTTGATGCTTCGAACATCCGGCTTGTGATCATAGCGGCGAATACTGTCATGATGCACCTTTTTTTGGCGCTTTCGTGCAGCGGACTGGGGGTTTCACCTTTCAGGGCTGTAACACTGGCACCGGAACCGCTTGAGGCGGTCCGGCTTCTATCAATTCCCGGTCTTGACTGTCCGCTGCAGTGTGTTCCGGCAGTTGCAGCTTTTACCGGCGGCGATATTACTGCCGGTATTATCTATATACACAACCGCATCATGCTCAAAGAGCCGCACCGTATCTGGCTTCTTCTCGATCTTGGTACCAATGCAGAAATGGTGTTGCATGCTGAAGGGACATTCTGGTGCATCAGCGCTGCAGCCGGCCCTGCATTCGAAGGAGCCAGCCTTACCTGCGGCTGCGCTGCGATTCCCGGAGCTGTTCGTTCCGTTTACCTTTCCGGCGGCCGTTTTGCCTATGACCAGGTTCCGCCGGTAGAACAGGGATCTGAACCGCCGGGGCTATGCGGGTCCGGTGTGGTGGGATTTTTAAGTGCTGCACTTGAGGCTGGTTTGATTTCTTCTGACGGATCTGTTGTTCCTGCCTGCCGCGCTTCAGGCATCCTGCTTGCTCCGGGCTTGTCTGTCCGGTTAACCGCTGGTGATGTGCGGGAACTGCTGGTTGCCCGGGCAGCAATACGGGCATCCCTTGATTTGCTGCTAAAGGCAGCCGGTCGTGATCTTGACGAAATAACTGCGGTGTACCTTGCCGGCAGTTTCGGATATCATCTTGCCGAACGCGATGTGCTGCGTACAGGTCTTTTACCCCGTTCATTTGCCGGCCGGATACTGGCTGCAGGTAATACCGCCCTTGCAGGGGCTGTTGAGCTGGCAACTGGTGCTGATTCCCGATATACCGATTCTGTCGTCAGCACGGCTCTTGTTGTTCCTTCAGGGGGGACACCTGATTTTCAGGAACGATTTTTAAACGCAATGGAGTTTGATTGATATGCCCGTTCGCCGTTCCGGTATTGTTCTTGGTTTTTTACTCATACTCACTGTTGTATTAATCGCAGCATCGCTTGCGGTTCTTGTTTCTGTAACACGCAGGGCCCTCAGCGAACAGAGACCGGGTACAGAAGAAGCACACCGGTATCATCTGGTGCTTGTTGCCAGACGGATAGATTCTCCTTTTTGGCAGGAGGTGTATCAGGGCGCCCGTGAAGCCGGTTTGTCGTCCGGCGCTGTGGTTGAGCTTTCCGGTCCTGCAAGCGATGCCGAACGCACAAGTTTTGAAGAATACATGGATCATGCAGTGATGGCCCGCGCTCACGGCATCATTTCATATATCCGTAACAGCGAACAGGCTTCTGTGTCCATCAAACAGGCTGCTGAACGCGGTATTCCGGTTGTTACCCTTGAAAACGATGCCGTAGGGAGTGTGCGCCAGTCGCATGTCGGGATCAGCGGCTATGAACTTGGCCGTATTTTCGGCACACTGACATCCTCTATCCTGGATTCCGGCGGGAAGGCCCTTGTGATACTTGATAACCAGGTGCCGTTATCCGCCGAGAACCTGATGCTCTCATCCATGAGAGAACAACTGGTTGGCCAGGGGAACATTGTGTTGCAGCCCCTTGCTGTCGCCAGCGGCGGACAATTAAGTCCGGATGAAATTATCCGCAGAACCCTGATTGAAGATTCGGATATTGATCTTGTTGTTACCTTGACGGTAGAGGACACGATCCGCGTTGCACAGGCAGTAATCGATTTAAATCGAAGCAATCGTATTTCTATTTTGTCATTCCGTGAAAGTCCCGAAATTCTGGAGTATGTGCGTAAGGGGCTGATTCAAACAGTTGTCGCAATCAATGCGCAGCAAATGGGCCGGTTGGCGGTAGAATCAATGCTGGAATATCTTGAGACCGGGCATGCCAACGATTATGTTCTGACCAATTTGTTCATGATTGACCGTATCAACATAGAGGAGCACATGAATGATAGGCCGTAAACGTCACTACAGTATACGTGAACGGCTGTTGTATTCGTTTTTTTTGACTGCCGCCCTGATGTGCGTAATGGTGCTGTACAGTTTTATCAGCCTGAACAGTATTGCTATTTCCATGACTGGAGCCTACCGGTCGAACGTTGCGTTGAAGGACTTCCGTTCTACCCTTGCCATGGTAGAATCAAGCCTTGAGCGGTATATCTCGACCCATACCTTTGAGGGCATAGACAGCTATTTTTCCTGGCGGGCTCGTCTGGACAGCCTGGCTGTGGATTTTAATACATCGATATCGGAGAATGAAGTCCTTTTACTGGAATATAAATTAAGGCGTGTTATGGAAACCTTCCTGGAATACGCTGACGCTGCGGTGTATGCCCGCCGGGCAAACAATCTGTCTGTATATACCTCACAGTATGCCAATGCGTTGCGTGTGTATGGATATCTTGTTTCTACCACCGAGGAATTGAATCGCCTGTATTTTGACCGCAATATCGCAGGATATCACCGGTTATTCAGCGATCTGAAGGTTGTCGAGATTTTAAGCATTCTTATTTTGGCATCGGTAATCGCGGTCAATTTTGTTATGGTATACATCCTTATTTATAAAATAACGGGTCCTCTGGTAGAGCTTTCAGATGCTGCGAATGAACTGGCGGATGGAAATTTTGAAGTCAAGCTTACCGAACCGCACAGCAAGGATGAGGTCTCGGCTATATTCCGTGCTTTTCAGCGCATGACAGTGAGTATCAGGGATCATGTGGAAACGATACGAAGCAAGGCCGAGATCGAGAGCAATCTCAGGCACAGAGAGCTTCAGATGAGGGAGTTGTATAAGGACGCCCAGCTTAAAACCCTGCAGGCCCAGATCAATCCGCATTTTTTGTTTAATACCCTTAATGCCGGTGCCCAGCTTGCAATGATGGAGGGCGCAGACAATACCTGTGCGTTTATCGAAAAAACAGCGGACTTTTTTCGTTACAACATTCAGAAGATAGATAAAGACAGTACACTTGCAGAAGAAATAACCTTGATTGATAATTACATGTACATCATGAAGGTTCGCTTTGCAGATCGTCTGGATTATTGCAAGGACATACGCTGTACGAACCTCGAGATTGCCATGCCGAGCATGATACTGCAGCCCCTGGTCGAAAACGCTATCAAACACGGTATTGCGGATATGCCTTCCGGTGGTCGTATTACGCTGACCGTAGAGCGGGCTGCTGAAGATATACTTGTACGCATCAGCGATAACGGAAGCGGCATGGACCCTGAAAAGCGGAATCAGCTGCTGCATGGAGATTACTTTTATCAGGATGACGGCGAATCAAATCCTTCTTCGGCCAATCCGTCTGTCGGCATCGGAATGATAAATGTTATAACCCGCTTGAGGGTTTTTTACAACGATCCGGATATCTTTGATATACTGGACAACGAGATCGGCACGGGCACAAGCTTTATTATAAGGATACGGGATGTACCAGATACTGCTGGCTGATGATGAACAGATAGTAATAGACTCCCTGACGTTCATTATGGAACGGAATTTCCCCGGCCAGGTTGAACTGTATTCGGCACGTTCAGGTTCCGATGCTGCTGAAATATGCCGGCAGCATGCTGTGGATATAGCCTTTATGGATATTAACATGCCCGGGCTGAACGGAATCGAGGCGATAAAAAAGATTCGTGAGTGCCGTCCGGCTGTTGTTATCATTGTTCTTACAGCCTTTGACCGCTTTGAATACGCCCAGCAGGCAGTGAATCTTGGTGTGTTTGAGTATCTTTCAAAGCCGGTAAACCGTAATGTCATTACTGCCACCCTTCGCTCGGCAATGTCATCGGTTGATCAGAACCGCCGCCGGGAAATATCCGAAATACAGATCCGCGAGAAGCTTGATTCTGTTGTTACCATCGTGGAAAGCGATTTTATATACTCGATGATCTTTCCTTCCGACAAGGGTAATGATCTGGACTCTTACCTTGATTTTTTTGATATCAGCGAAACATCTTTTTTCTTTGTGACTATCGAGATCCTGGACTTTCCGGAGGCAGGACGATCTCAAATGTACACTACACTGCGGGATATCCTGACCGCTGGCGCTCAATGTGTGATCGGGCCTTTAATGCGTAATCGTGTAGTTGTCTATGTTCCTGCAGTGGAAGAGCTGCGCTGTTCTGAAGATGCGACCGAAGCATTTGTTCACAGCCTGTATGCCCGGCTTTCTACACGGCTTGGGTTCAGGATCAAGGTTGGCGTCAGTCGTGTGGAAAACGGACTTTCCCGTTCATTATCAGCGTACAACGAGTCGTTAACTGCGCTTAATTCTACTGATGAACCTGCCGGTGTTTTCTTTGCGGGCCACCTGGACTCATCACTGACAAATGGTGATGAATACCCTGTAGATCTTGAAAAAAAGCTTTTTGATCGTGTTCAGGCTGGTGATGTTCAGAGTGTGCACAGCCTGTTTACTGCTCTTGTGGAATGGCTTGAGCGTCATTTTCCCGATGATGCCGGGGTTGCGGTCTGGAAGCTGGTGGAAATACTGGTTTCTGTGCGCAAACTTGCCCGTGATATGCATCACCGCTTCGGTGGTTTTTCTGTGTGGAAGGATTCATGGCGCAAGGTTAATGCCTGCGCAGATATTTCAGCTCTTGCTGACTGGGTTCTTGCAGAGGTGGATGAGTGTCTTGCAGTAATTGTCGAACATAAGCAGCGCAGGATGAGCCCTGTTATTGTAAAGGCGTGTGCATATATTGACGCGAATCTGGCCAGGGACATTTCTCTGGATGATATTGCAGGGCGGGTTGAGGTAAGTCCCTTTTACTTCAGCAAGCTTTTTAAGGAAGAAACCGGCGAAAATTTCATCGACTACCTGACGATGGCCCGCATGCAGAAAGCGAAGGAACTGCTTCGTGATCCTTCAAAGAGCATCAAGGAAATCAGTGCTGACTCCGGCTACAGCGACCCGAATTATTTTAGCAAGTTATTTAAAAAATCTGTCGGACTGACTCCGACGGAATATCGGGAGCGTGTATGATCCGCTGTGTGACTTTGTCTGGTTATATTTCCCGTCTATTCCTGAGCCCTTGCCGGTCTGTTCTGGCATGCACTCTTATGCTCTGTGTGCTGCTTTTTTCCGGTTGTACCCGGCCGGCTGCTGCAGGCGCCCAGGGTCAGGGTTCCCGGCCAAAGCGGATTACAATCGGTTTTTCACTTGATTCACTTGTTGTGGAACGCTGGATACGTGACAGGGATGTCTTTGTGTCGACTGCAAACGCTTTGGGTGCCGATGTGATTTTTCAGAATGCTGCAAACAGCGAGACAGAGCAGCTTGCCCAGGTACGGTACCTGATTGATAAGGGCGTCGATGTGCTTGTTATTATTCCAAAGAATGCAGACAGCTTTACCGAGGTTATTCAGCGCGCCCGTTCCCGGGGCGTTAAGGTTATTTCGTATGACCGGCTCATACGCAATGCCGGTGTCGATTTGTACATTACTGTAGACAGTGTTGCTGTAGGCCGGCTTATGGCTGAGGAGATTGTACAAAAGGTGCCGTCGGGGAATTATGTTTTTATCAATGGACCGCTTGAGGATCATAATGTAACCCTGGTGAAAGAGGGGCAGCGTTCGGTTTTCAGCGGCTATCCGGGTATCTTTTCGATTCTGGATTATTATGCCGAGAACTGGAGCTACGACCGCGCGTATGAACAGGTGACCCGCCTTTTGGACAGGGGCATTCGTATTGATGCCATTGTGTGCGGCAATGATGGACTGGCCGGCGGTGCGATACGGGCTTTGGCAGAGCGTCGTCTTGCGGGCAAGGTTCCGGTGGTTGGCCAGGATGCCGATATCATGGCCTGCCAGTATATTGTAGAGGGCAGTCAGCTTGCTACCGTGTACAAGCCGATAACAGCCCTGGCCCGTCAGGCTGCGGTTTTTGCAGTAGCCCTTGCACAGGGCCGCGAGATAGCCGGAACATCCCGGATTCATGACGGTCGAATTGAAGTTCCTGTATATTGGATGGAACCGCAGGCTGTTAACCGTGCCAATATTGATTCAGTTGTTATCGCGTCAGGCTTCCATACAGCAGAAGAGGTATACCGTCTTCTTCCCGGCAGGTAATTTAATTACCGCAATTTTTTACGGGTCTTTTATCCTTTTTCTCCTTAAACCCTCACGATCTTCCAGAAAGACACAAGAAATTCCCCCGGATTGGCCGGCACAGGCCTCTTTGCTCCGTTAGTATCAGAGACGGAAAGCACCTGGTGCTCTCCGGAGAACTTGTCAGGAGGATTTTATGAAAAAAATCACCAAGATCGTGATTGCGACAATTGCTCTTTTGATGGTTGCATCAATGGCATTTGCAGGCGGCGGCCAGCAGCGTGGACGTATTGATGTCGGTATCGTATTGCCGACCAAAGATGAACCCCGCTGGGTACAGGACGAAGCCCGTTTCTATGACGCACTCAAAGGACAGGGAAACGTAGAGATCCTGTTCAGCCAGGGCGACTCGGGACGTGAACTTCAGAATGTACAGGCCCTTATTACCAAGGGTATGAAAGTTCTGATCATTTGTCCGCATGACGGAAATGCTGCCGCTGCTGCCGCTGAAGCTGCAAAGCGTGAAGGGGTTACTGTTATTTCTTATGATCGTCTGATCACCGGAACTACAGCTGTCGATTATTATGTAACATTCGACTCTGTTTCCGTAGGAAAGGCTCAGGCACAGTACCTCGTCAACAACCTGCCTGCCGGCAAGAAGGGCAATCCCCTGTATCTGTATGCCGGTGCTGCTTCCGACAACAATGCCTTCCTGTTCTTCCAGGGTGCATGGGAAGTTCTGCAGCCGAAGATCGCCGACGGCACCTTCGTTATCAAGAACTCATCAGAAGCTGTATCTCTGCAGTCAAAACTTAACCTGACCCGCCCTGAAATGGGACGCATTATCGGTCAGATCACTACCAACTGGGACTTCAATACCGCCAAGAACAAGGCTGCTGACAACCTGACACGCGCCAGCGCAGCTGACAAGGGACAGGTATACATTCTTGCTCCGAACGACGGTACAGCACGTGCGATCGCTGATGAATTCGGCCGTGACCGCGATGTTACCAAGTTCTTTGTAACAGGACAGGACGCAGAAAAAGCATCTGTTCAGTACATCATCGACGGAAAGCAGTCCATGACAGTTTTCAAAGACGTTCGCACACTGGTACGCGACTCTGTACGCATGGCTACCGATGTACTGGCCGGCCGTACTCCTGTGACAACCGGTTCTTATGATAACGGCCGCAAGCAGGTTCCTGCAAAGCAGACCGAAGTTATCACAGTAGACCGTGCCAACGTAAAGGCCGCTCTTATTGATTCGGGATATTATCCCCTGTCAGATTTCACCGGTCTGTAATCCGGGAGATTGAAGCTGTGTAGCAGGTGAACGCCGTCTGGCACCTCCGGGTCCGGCCGGCATTCGCCTGCTTTTTTTGAACAAGTATTGGATTGCGATGGTAATGAGGTAGGGTATGGGAAAGACCATTCTGGAAATGGCGCACATCACAAAGGAATTCCCGGGAGTCAAGGCGCTGGATGATGTAACGTTCAAGGTGGCCGAAGGTGAGATCCACTTTCTGGTCGGCGAAAACGGGGCCGGAAAGTCAACCTTGATGAAGGTATTAAGCGGTGTATACCCGCATGGTTCCTACAATGGAGAAATTCGTATTAACGGAGAAGAACAACGGTATCATTCCATCAGAGACAGTGAGCGCGCGGGGCTGGCGATTATTTATCAGGAACTTGCCCTGATTCCGGATCTGCCGGTCTATGAGAATATTTATTTGGGAAACGAGCAGCGCAAAGGTTCATTGATTGACTGGAATGAAACCATTCATAAGGCGCAGCAGCAGTTAGCCAAGGTTAAGCTTGATATTGATCCCAGCGTGAAGGTCCGATCTCTGGGTGTAGGAAAACAGCAGCTGATAGAAATTGCCAAAGCATTGAGCAAGGAAGTCAGACTTCTTATTCTTGATGAGCCGACGGCTGCATTAAATGAAGATGACAGTGATAATTTACTAAATCTGATTCTTGAACTTAAGGCGCAGGGTGTTACCTGCATTATGATATCCCATAAATTGAAAGAGGTGTTGCGAATTGCAGACACTGTTACAGTTCTACGTGACGGGAAAACAGTTAAAACCCTGAAGCGCGAAGAACTGAACGAGGATGTGATAATCCGCAATATGGTCGGTCGAGAAATAGAAAATATTTATCCCAAGCGAGAGAAAATTGATATAGGGGATGTGTGTTTCGAGGTCCGTGACTGGAACGCCTATGATTACACCGTAAGCCGGCAGATTCTCACAGATGTGAACCTGAATGTACGCAAGGGAGAGATACTCGGTATAGCGGGGTTGATGGGTGCAGGACGCACCGAATTCGCGTTGAGCGTTTTTGGTAATCCCAAAAAATACAAGGTATGGGGCGACCTGTTTGTTAATGGTGAAAAGACTTCTATTCATCATCCCTTCGATGCCATTCAAGCCGGTCTTGCCTATGTTTCCGAGGACCGAAAAAAAGATGGTCTGATTCTTGATCAGGTTATCAAACAAAACCTGTCTATTGTCAGTCTGAAAGATCTTGTTCACAACTTTGTTATAGACAAGAATCGGGAAATTCAGGTAGCCGAGGAGTACCGGCGGAATTTGAAAATAAAAACGCCTTCAATCGAAGCACAGGTTCGTAAACTTTCGGGAGGTAACCAGCAAAAGGTTTCGCTCGGAAAATGGCTGCTGGCAAAACCGAATGTGCTGATTCTTGATGAACCTACACGTGGTATTGATGTCGGCGCGAAGTATGAAATCTATACGCTCATGAACCGCCTTGTAGAACAGGGCATGAGCATCATCATGATCTCTTCGGAGTTGCCGGAGATTTTGGGAATGAGCGACCGCATTTATGTGGTAAGCGAAGGCCGGGTAACCGGCGAGATTTCCGGATCGGAAGCAACCCAGGAAAAAATCATGCGAATGGCAACGGTGTAAGGACAGGAGGAGTGTATGAATATTAGGATTCTGAAGCAGAACGCGCGGGAATATGGCATGTATATCGCGCTTATGGTTATCATGCTGCTTTTTACGGTAATGACCGGCGGTGTATTTATGTCGCCGCGTAACTTGAGCAATCTGATGGACCAGACCGGATATGTGGCTGTTCTGGCTGTAGGCATGACCCTGATCATTATAATCAGGCACATAGATCTTTCGGTCGGTTTTGTTGCCGGCCTGATAGGTGCTGTTGCGGCAATATTGCTCAGGACAACAAGTATTCCGGTCGGAGCGATCATTCTTTTAACACTTGTTATCGGTGCCCTGATTGGTCTGTATCATGGCTGGCTGGTAGCAGTGATGGGTGTTCCCGCCTTCGTTGTTTCGTTGGCAGGAATGTTTATCTTCCGTGGTTTGTTGCTCAGGATAACAGAGGGAACGGGAACGATAATCATCAGCAACCGGTGTTTTAATGCCCTGGGTAACGGTTTTATTCCGGATCCGTTCGGGGGTGGCGGGCTTCATTTATTGACACTTCTGCTTGGTGCGACAGCAGTATTGGCATTTTTGGTGTCGGAGTTCCGTATCCGGGCAAAAAAGAAGGCATACAGTTTCGAGATTCCTACCATGGACATGTTTATTGGAAAACTTGTCTTTATTTCATCCTTAATCCTGTTTTTTACATGGAGCCTTGCACAATTTAACGGAATTTCCTGGACCGTAGTTATTGTAATTGTGGTTGTTGCAATCTATCATTTCTTTATGAACAACACCGTTCTCGGGCGCCATATCTATGCGGTTGGCGGAAACCCGGAAGCGGCGGAACTCAGCGGTATAAAGGTCAAGGCTGTTACCTTCTTTGTTTTTTCTTCCATGAGCTGCCTTGCTGCTCTTTCCGGTATTTTGTTTGCAGCACGTTTGCAGTCTGCAACGACAACCGCAGGAACCGGCTTTGAGCTTGATGCCATCGCCAGCGCCTTTATCGGTGGTGCGTCCCCCGGAGGCGGTGTTGGTAAAATCACCGGAACCATAATTGGTGCCCTGGTAATGTCATCGTTATCGAACGGCATGAATCTGCTCGGCGTCGGTATGTCATATCAATACATAGTCCGCGGACTGGTATTGGTTTTGGCAGTACTGTTCGACGTGCAATCAAGAAGGATCAAGATTTAGCGTATGACCAGACAGACCTCGCTCAGGACCATCCTGTTGCTGCCGATTGTGGCAGGCTTTGCGCTCTTCGGAGCAAGTATAATCGGATTCTCCTGGGTGGTGGTCAACGCCCGCGTCGGCGGTTATGTTGAGGCGGAGTTACGTGAAAAAACCCGTGCCTTTCAGGCTGACTTTACACGCCGTGGAGATGCACTGGTTTCTGTTCTTGGCGTGTTTAACGGCGCAGAGCATCTGTTCAGGATTCTGCGCACCGGGAACAGGGCAACTGCACATCAGTTTACCGCTTCGGCAGCTGCTTCTATCGGCGTTGATTTTTTGTATCTGCTGGATCCTGCGGGGCGTGTTCAGGGGCGGAGCTCCGACTCCGGTGGCGGTGATGACCTTACGGGGCGTCCTTCTGTCCGCAGTGCAATAGATACCGGCAGTGTTGTTACCAGTGTAGAGCTTGATGCCCAGTTTGGCCTTTCGCAGGTTGTCGTGTATCCGTTAATGGAATCAGGCAGTCTTACCGGTCTTTTGCTTGCGGGGTATCGCCTTGGCAGTAACGATGCTATGGATCGCTGGAAAGATCTTTTCGGGGCCGAATTCTCGGCCTTTTCATATGATACCCGCATAGCTACTACCATCCTGGATTCTGAAGGGAAACGAATAACGGGAAGCAAACTGGCTAACCAGGAGATTGAAGATGCAGTGACCCTGTGGGGTGACAGCTGGTCCGGGTTGAACACAATAGATGGCCGGATTTATTCCGCTTCCTATCTGCCGGTAAAAAATGCAACAGACAGTGTTCTTGGTGTAATAGCGATGGCTATGCCCCGCGATGTGCTTACAGCTACTGCCCGGGGTGTGCTCTATACTCTTGCCGCGCAGGTTTCGGTATTCGCGGTGGTTTTGGGAATTTTCTTTGTTCTGCTGCTGGACCGCATGGTAATACGCCCTTTGAATTCAGCAAAAGGAACCATGCATGAGATTGCATTCGGTGACGGAGACTTGACCCGTTTGATAGAAGTTCAGAACTGTACCGAGATCGGTCAGATTATCTGCGATGTAAACCACTTTATAACCATGCTGGCCGGAATTGTCGCTGACCTGAAAAAACGACAGGAAGAGCTGGTGGTGATAAGTGAATCGATGAGCAGTATGTCTGCCGAAAGTGCTAGCTCCATCACGGAAATAATGGCGAATATCGGCAGTGTGCACAAACAATCCGTGCAGCAGATGGATTGTGTTGTACACAGTGATGCTTTGATTGGGGCTTCAATAGACAATATTGCAAGTCTTGCGGATTCCAGCCAGATTCTGACAGAAACAGTTCAAACCGCTGCTGTTTCCGTGGAGGAAATGACCAGACGTATGCAGCTTATAACCGGCCAGGTTGCAACCATGACACAACGCTTTGGTGAGCTTGAAAGAGCCACTATTGATGGCCGTGAAAAACAGGGTCAGGTTCAACAGGGCGTTGAGCAGATTTCTGCGGAATCACGCCTGCTGCAGGAAGCGAATGACGTAATAACAAAGATTGCCAGCCAGACAAATCTTTTGGCCATGAATGCGGCTATAGAGGCAGCCCATGCAGGTGCAGCCGGGTCAGGTTTTTCTGTTGTTGCAGACGAGATTCGTACACTGGCAGAAACGGCAGGCACCCAGTCAAAAACAATCCGTGCCGAAATAAAAAAGATACAGGGATTGATTCAGGCTGTGGTTCATACCACTGCAGATTCTACCGGGGCCTTTGCACACGTACTCGAAAAGCTGAAGGATGCGGGAGCTGTTGCAGAATCGTTCACCGACAGCATCTCCGAGCAACAGGCTGGAATGCAGAGTGTAAATACAGCCTTGCGCTCACTGGATACAGCTGCCGGCGCAGTGGCCGTACGATCGCAGTCTCTTTCAGCAGAGAGTTCTGCTGTGCGTACCGGACTTGAAGAGCTGAAAGAAGCATCATCGATGATTCAGGCCAGCATGGATGAAATGTCCATCGGTGCAGGCGAGATTAACACAACAGCTCATGAGGTTTCAAACCTGGCGGATAAAACAAAGCAGACCGTTGATCGTATGAATCACATTGTGGGAAAATTCCGGATTGACGAGAGCCTTCCCGTCCCGGATGTAAAAAAAATAGATTAAGGATTGCACGGCTGCGTTACCGGCCGTGTAATCCTGCTGTCCGGCCCGTACCAAAAAAAACAGGTGCCCCCGGCGGAATACCTTTCAGCCTGGTGTTCCTCCTGAACGCTCTTGCCTCTCTCCTCCAGGTGCGGGCCGGCTTTTTTTCAACAATATTGATAGCAGTACCAACAATATTGATAGCAGTACCAACAATATTGATAGCAGTACCCTGGGGCTACCTGTCCCCAATCAACGCCGGCAGCCGGTATACATCTTCCACCCCTTCAACCAGAATCCCCCCCATTCCAAGTTCCAGCGGCAGGGCCAGATCAATATCATAGGGTCGCCTACAGACAGGCAGTGTTCCGGTATACAGTCCAGACGGTTCGCGGCTTCCATAAAGGGCCGAATATGCGGTTTTGAGACACCGAAGGTATCAAGTCCGATAAGGTCAGGGAAAAAGGAACTCACGCCAAGGGCTTCAAGGGTTTTACGGGCCGGGATAACCGGGTTGTTTGTTACAGCAGCAATGTTCAGGCTGCCGGTAGCCGTCCTGACAGCGGTCAACCGGGCAAGTACATCGTAGAGACGGGGATCCCGTTTAAGAAAAAGGCCGGGTTCCAGCAGGGTTTCCCGCCAGCGTACGCTTTCTTCAATGGGTATACCAAAGTGGGTGAGGGTGTTTCCCAGGCTGGGTGTTGTACCGTGTTTCCTTTTCCATTCAGTCCGGAATTCTTCTATCAAGGCACGTGTTACATCAGGTATCTCTCCCCGAAGGGACGCCATGTGGCGGATCTGGATATCAATCTGTTCATGTGCCCATTCCGGGTTGGTATACAGGGTTGAGTCAATATCAAAGATGATTGCGCGAAGCTCGGATGGAAAACGGTAGATAATCATGGTGTGCCGTATTTTTCGCTGTAGAGAGCATGATTACGGGGATCCGGTTCCCACACACGGGTGATGCGCACCATTGCTCCTGCCGCCTCGTTCAAACTTGAATAGATGCCGAGAGACCTGGCTGAAAGGATGGCGTTGCCCATCAGTTCTCCGTCCGGGGTTGCAGTGAGCTGGAATACCGCCCCGGTAATATCGGCTTTCATCTGGTTCCAGATGTCGTTCCGTGCCTGGCCTCCGGAAAGCACAAAACGGTGTTCCCTGCCGGTTGCCTGTGTAATGTGTTTGATTCCTTCGCGAAGGCTGATAGCGGTGGTCTCGGCTACAAGGCGGCCGCTATGATCGGGGGTGCCCGGCGGAGGGATTATCGGTGTAGAGGCAATTTCGGCCATGATTTCCGGATATGAGCGGCCGGATTGTCCGGACTCCCGCCGCCAGCGGTTAAAGGTGATCCCGGAGTCCGGGATAAGCCATGAAAGGTTCCATAGCCCCGGCTCAAGGGCTGGCAGTGTGCGCAGGCGAGGTGCTGCAATCTGGCGGTCGATACAGACGTTAAGACCCTCGCTGGTACCTGCCCGGTCACAGGCTGTTCCCGGAGTCAATGTGGCGGTACCGATGAGGGCACTGGTAAAATCAGGCCCGGCCTGGTACACCGGCACAGGGTGTTTAAGTCCTAGTTCAGCCGCCATTGCAGGGAGCACCGGTCCTGCGGTTTCTCCCGGCGGTATGAAGGGTGCAAGGAAATCGCTGCGCAGTCCTGCTTCGTCAAGGTCTTCAGTTCGCCAGTACACCGGTTCGTAGCGCGGGTCGGGAAGGACAGTGGCAGCGGTTCCGGTCAGGAGCCACACCAGGTATTCAGGACCGGAAAGAAGGTGAACCGCTGCATCGTAGATGGAAGGCCAGCGCGCGCGGAAGGCCTGCATGCGGGGAATAAAAAGGCTTGGACCCGCTATTGTGTTTTCCGGGTTTACCCGGGTATCGTCATTCCACAACAAAATTTTCCCGGATCCATCTGCACTTACGGACACCAGGGTTGGGCCGTTGCCCGATATCGCCATGGCGGTGATGTTCCGCGAGGGCACAAGAAGGCCGATGGCCCGTTTGAGCGCCTGCAGCCAATGGGCCGGTGTGCGCGGTTCATCCACAGGGAAACGGACGCGGGATGAGCCATGCAGATTCCCCGCGGAATCGATAATGGCCGCCTTGAGGGAGGAGGTTCCGATATCGACCGCAAGAATCAGCGGGTCCATCATTCAGCCTCGGCCGGTTGTTCCTGCTTTACTAGTTTTTCGATGATGTTGCGGTTGTCCAACAGGTCGCTCAAGGACTGGTTATGGTGCAGCCGCGAGATGACCTGGGCAAACAGGCCTGATACGTTTGTTTTGATGTACCATTCACGGCTCAGCAGTTCTTCGTGGTAGACGGCGTTGGTGCCGATGATGCGGAAGAAATGGCCCTTGGCGTAGGCCTGGTCGAACTGTTCGATGGCATTGCCGGTAAAAAAAGGAAGGCTGATGGCAGCGATAACCTTGGTTGCTCCCTGTTCCTTGAGGAACTCCATCGCTTTAAGGAGGGTACCGCCGGTGCCGAGCATGTCGTCGGCAAGGAAGGCTACCTTGCCTTTTACGTTGCCCAGGAGTTTTACGCTCATGATGTTGGTTGTCTGGGCATTCTGGGTTACAACAGAATAGTCCCGCTCTTTATACAGCATGGCAAGCGGTTTTTTAAGGCCGGTAGCATAGAACTTGTTGCGGTCGACAGCGCCGGTATCAGGCGATACAACAACAAAGTCGTCTTTTTCGCTTGTCAGGTCCACGATGCGAGACAGTTCACGGATGATCTGGTAGCTGGCGTGCAGGTTTTCAATGCGGGCCTTGTAAAAGGCGTTTTCTATCTCGCGGGAGTGGATGTCCAGGGTAATGATCTGGCTGACGCCGAGGCTTTCATACAGGTGACCCAAAAGGCTTGCGGTCAGTCCTTCGCGGCCTTTTTTCTTGTGCTGGCGGCTGTAGGGGTAGACGGGCAGAACCAGCGTGATGCGGGTAGCGCCGGCGTGACGCACAGCGTCGATGGTTACCAGAAGGCTCATCAGGTGGTCGTTGACAGACAGCTGCATCGGGTTTTTGCCGCCGTTCAGGGGGATCACCTGGTGGTTCTCGACATCCTGAAATATGAACACGTCCTTGCCGCGGATCGGTTCCTTGATTTCGGTTTTGAACTCGCCGTTCATAAACCAGGTAAACTCGGCCTTGATCTTGAAGGCCGGCGGGCGGTACTTGGTTACCTCGCCGCGGATACAGATATCCGAGGTCTGCAGGTCGTTATAAAAGTTGATATCCTTGACCAGACTGATGCGGTCGACCTCGTAGCGCTTTGCCAGTACATCGCTTTTTTGCCTGAACCGCCTGTTGTAAATGTGGTTCAGGTGCTTGATTGCCTCGTCGGCGAATTTTTCCCCGCCCGGACAGGCGACAATGGCAAGATTGGTCGGCTCTGAGTATGTCATTGATGGTCCCCGCTTGAACATACTATTAGCATGAAAGCGTAAAACGTTCAAGGCAACCGCAGCTAGCGCTCCAGTATGGTAATTTCTACCCGCCGGTTGCGGGCGCGGTTCGGCTCGCTTGTGTTCGGCGCGATCGGACGCTCGGCGCCGAAGCCGCGGGTGTATACATTGTAGGGACTGCGGACTCCCATCTCAATCAACACGCGGGCAACGGCTTCTGCGCGCTCTTCGGACAGCTGCTGCCGGCTGGCTGCAGTTCCTGCAAGGGCAGTATGGCCGGAGATGAGCAACTCGCGGTCGGGGTAACGCTCCAGAAGGGCTGCCAGCTTGCGTATTTTTTCAAGCTCGGATGGAAGCAGGCGCGCTGAATCGGGCTCAAACTGGATATTCTCGATGCTAATGGTGACGCCCTCGTCGCTCGCTGCGACGGTGGTGTTTCCAAGTCCCATGTCCTTGATCTGTTCGTTCATCTCGCGCACCATGCGGTCCCGGTCAAACAGGTTAGTCTCGGTCACGCGTGCCTCGGCCGTTCCCCGGAATTCGTAGACGGTTCCGGACTCCATCTCAAGCACAATACGGTAATCCTCGGAATAAAAGGGAATCATACCGAGCTCGTTGTCCCACAGAATCCGCTGGTTGGAGTAGCCCATGGTGGCAACCGGGCGGTCGCGCTGTTCTGCCGCCCGCGAGCTTCGGGGCAGGGGAGGATTCCGGTGGAAAATGGTGTACTCGGCACGGATGACGTGGATGGCACGGCCCTCGAATTCACCGGGTCCTTCGTAAGTGTATTCGACGGTAAAGGGTACCCGGAAGGGAGTCATGACGCCAAAATGGTCGCGCAGGTCATGGGCTTCTTCGCCGGTGCCGGTCCAGGTGTCGCCGGGTTTCAGGTCCTGTTCGGGGAAGGTCGGCACATTGCGTACGACCGGCATAAAATATTCATCGCTTATCTCGTAGAAGCCGAACTCGTCGCGGCGGAATATGCCGGGGTATTCACGTCCCCAGGAAAATGAGCGGTTGGTAGTGCGTTCGCTGGTCATAAAGGTGGCGTCATAACGGGCGGAGGCCGGTTTCCCCGCCGCTGCCGGTTTTATGTCGGATACCTTCACTGTAATGCGGTTGGTGATCTCGGCGCTGTGCGAAAAGCGCCTGTTTACATGGACGTCCTGCCTGACGGTGGAATTGATGCGCCAGGAGTCGCCGTCCGCAAAGCGGTAGCGGAAGGTCTCGGCGGCCAGTGGACAGAGTGTGAGCGCCAGCATCAGCGGCACAAAAATACCGAAAAGTGAGCGTTTCATGTCTAAAGTATCGGCATAAAGGGCCGATACTTGATAGAATACCCGTCTATGCTGAACATGACCCGCGGCCGTCCTGCCGTACGTATCCTGCGTTTTTCTGTTCCCCTTTTAGCGGGAAACGTCCTGCAGCAGGCATATTATCTGGTTGATTCCATTGTTGTCGGTAACTTTGTCGGAACTGAAGCCCTGGCGGCTGTCGGTTCGACCTTCATTCTGAATTTCTTGCTGGTATCCCTTTTTTCCGGGCTTGCGATGGGGTTTACCATCATTATTGCCCAGCTCCTTGGGGCTTCTGACCAGGATGCAATTCAGCGTGCCGTTCACACGGCCTATGTTACCGCCCTTGTCGGAGCCCTTGCAGTAACTGTCGCAGGACTTGCCCTTGTTCATCCCCTGCTCGGACTTTTAAATACTCCTGCAGGCCTGACCCGTGAACTTTCAGGCCTGTATCTGGGAATTCTGTTTGCCGGAACCCTGTTCAATTTTGGATATAACCTTAACACCGGTGTCCTGCAGGGTCTGGGTGACTCGGTTTCCTCCCTTGTTTTTCTTGCTTTGGCGACTGTAGTGAATATTGCCCTTGATCTGTTATTTGTGCTGGTGTTCCGCTGGGGTGTTGCCGGTGTTGCCTGGGCAACGGTAATTGCCCAGGCTGTGTCTTTTATAGCCGGACTGGTGTTTATTACCCGGCGCAGAGGAATCCGTCTTTCTTCGCTGGTGACTACCGGTTTTGACACCCGCATTTTGGGCAGGGCAGCCCGTATCGGTCTTTCAGGCGGTGTGCAGATGATGTTGTTTTCTGTAGGGCAAATTGCCCTGCAGCGCCTGATCAACAGTTACGGTCCGGTGTTTATGGCTGCCTGGGCTGCAGTGAACAAGATAGATTCGGTAGCCTTTATGCCGGTGGCGAGCTTTTCCTCTGCAGCCATGAGCTACGCCGGGCAGAACACCGGAGCGGGCCAGCTGGACCGGGTGCGTTCAGGCTTGCGCGCAACGCTGGTGATGAGTATCGCGGTATGCGCAGTTGCCAGCACCCTTGTGCTTGCTTTCGGGCCCTCCCTTTTAGCCCTTTTTTCACCGGAACCGACGGTCGTGCATGACGGCATGCAGGTCCTGTGGCGCTTGATGCCCTGTTATGTGCTGCTTGCTGTTTTGTTTCCGTTTAACGCAGTTATGAGGGGCACCGGTGCCTCGCTGATGCCCTTTATCGCGGCCTTTACTTCGTTCATGATTGTCCGTTTGCCTGCTGCGTATCTTTTGAATCACTGGGCAGGTCCTGAAAACATCGGCTGGTGCTTTGGTATCGGCTGGGTAGCGGGTATTGCGGTCATTGTAAGCTGGTACCTGAGGGGCACCTGGACGCGTCGCGTGGTGCCTTCGGTTACAACCGCCGGGTAACAAAAAAATACTGCTATCAATATTGTTGTTTTTTGGGAACTGGATTGTAACTTTGAGCGGTGTGGGTCGTTTGATATGCAGATGACGCGATGCTGAACGAGCACAGCAAGGTGCCATCCCTCCTAAGGTATAACCCGGCAGGGTTTTAAACACTCCTCCTTTTACCTGCCGGGTTTTTTTTATTTCGTACGGTTCACACCGACCGTAAAAAACCGCAAAAAACTGCACAAAATGTCAACGGGAAGCCTTGACCAATATGAAGATACTTGGTAGATTAAGTTTACACGACGCAGGATAGAGCAGTTGGCAGCTCGCCAGGCCCATAACCTGGAGGTCGTCGGTTCGA
>CAZXJV010000033.1:0-28094 GCA_964641135.1 uncultured Treponema sp.
TCATGACAATACTGATTCTTCTGTTTTCGGAGATCACCCCGAAAAAAATCGCCGCTGCAAATCCTGTCCGCTCGGCAAAAACCCTGTCCCTGCCGCTTGCCGGCTTCAACCGTTTGGTGTTTCCCCTGACAGCGCTCATGGAGCTGCTTACCGCCGCAACAGGACGACTGATCGCATACATCCTGCCTCCTGAAGGACCGGCTGTTTCCGAAGAAGAACTACGAACCCTTATCAGGGTTGGCCGGAAAGAAGGTGTTCTGGAAGAAGGCGAACACAACCTGTTGAACAGGGTTTTCGCCTTTACAGACCTTCGAATCCGGGAAATAATGACGCCCCGAACAGAAATATGCGCCCTGCCTGTTGATTCCGGCTACGCCGAAACAGTACAGCAGTTCAGGGCGCATCAGTATTCACGGATGCCGGTGTATCGGGAATCATTGGACTCAATCTGCGGGATGGTACATTACAAGGACATTCTGTTTGCACGGGAAACGGCTCAATCATTTTCAATCGAATCCATACTGCGGCCGGTAGCCTTTGTTCCTGAAAGTAAAACAGCCTTCGGGCTTCTGGAAGAACTGGAATCCCGCAGCCTGCACATGGCCATAGTTGTAGATGAGCACGGCGGAACAGACGGCCTTATTACAATGGATGACGCTGTGGCTGCCGTATTCGGCGGTATCAGGGACGAATTCGATACTGAACAAAAATCTCCGCTTGACTCCATCCGCTTCATTCACCGCAGCCGCATCGAAGTTCCCGGTGAACTCAAACTGACCGACTTCAATGAGCTTTTAAAGGCGTCCCTGCATTCAGATTTTTACGAAACCATTGGCGGGTTAATCCTGGAGACCTGCGAATGTTTACCTTCAGCCGGGACAGAATGCCGTCTTGGCCGTTTTATCTTCCGGGTTGTATCGGTAAACCGGCGCCGAATTCACCGCCTGGATGTAAAAATTGACGAATAAGAGTTCTGGCCATAATTAAGACTTCAATCCCGCTTTGTATCCCGAACTCCGTTAAATCCTGCCGGCTGTCCCAAATGTGTCAAAAACGGTATATTTAGTTCCCGAATCAACCGATTATACTTAAAGGGGGGCTTTCTTAATGAAACTCAAACAACGCCTCGGCACCTTTTTTATCCTTTTATCTCTTTTGCCGTTCGCAACAGGAATGCTGTTCATCATGGTCAGCACCAACCGTATTATCCGCAACAACTCTGTCGGTTATTTTGAAGAATATACCGGATCGATGGCCGGGGAACTTGCAGCCTTTTTCAGCTCGCCCCGCGGCTATGTTGACGGGTTCAGCCGTCTGCCCGACGTTATTACCTTCCAATGGGCAACAGTCGGTCCGCTATTGGATACTATTGCCAAAGAAAGCCCGATCTTTGACAGCTTTGTTCTTGCCCGTGCCGATGGCGCCTACTTTCGGGCTGATAACCCCGGCAACCCGGCACTGGGCGGCATCGTTACCGCGAACAACAGTGATCCCCGCTCCGCTCCGGTTCTGCTGACCAGCAGAGACTACTTTCGCAGGGTCATCACCGAAAACACCCGCAACGAGCGTCGACTGGTCATTTCAAACCCCAATCTGTCGCTTTCGACCGGACGCAAGCAGATACTGGTTGTTTCAAACCTTATCGATTCCTCACGGCGTACTACAGGACTGTTGGCGGCAACCATGAGAGCCGAAGTTCTGGACGCCGAACTTGACCGTATAAGCGCCGATCTTGAGGCCGCCTTCGGCCGCGAGGTTACCCTGGTAATTGCAAATGACCAGGGTGCTGTTGTGGCCCTGCGTATGTATGACCCGTCCGCCGGACGGTATACAGAACGGATGCTCACAGAACCCAAGGAATTCACACTGGAGGACCTTGGACCGGATATGGCCAGTGCAATCAGGGAAATGGATACTTCCCGGCTGACCCATTCTGCAATAGACATACAGGATGAGACCAGGTCTGTCCGCCATTACCTTGCCGGTATGACAGCTCCCGGAACCACATACCGGGTCTACGCAATGATACCGGAACGGATTCTGTACCGTGCCATGAACGATATCCGCAACTCGCTTATACTGATAAGCATTGCAACATTTGTCGTCGTCCTGACTGTTTCACTCCTGCTGGGTCAAAGCATTGCAAAACCGCTTGCCACCACGGCAAAAACGCTCAAGGACATTGCACACGGGTCAGGCGATCTTACCTACCGCATGAAGCTTGGCGGCAAGGATGAAATTACAGATGTTGGACACTACTTTAATCAGTTTATTGATACCCTGCATGGCATGATCTCCCTGATCAAGCGACAGGCCGGCACCATGGGAGAAATATCTACAGAGCTTACCAGCCGCACAAAGGGCATAAGCGACGGAATAGAACATATCTCAGGTAATGTTTCTGACCTTAATTTCCAGACCGAAGAACAAAGTGCCAGCGTAACAGAAACGTCCTCTACCATTCACCAGATTGCCAAAAACATTGAAAGTCTGTCAGAACAGATAGAAGGACAATCTGCAAGCGTTACAGAATCATCCGCAGCAATCCAGCAGATGGTCGCCAATATCAACGCAATATCGGGAAACCTGGAACGGGCAGGATCGGGGTTTGAAGATCTTCTTGTTTCGTCCAGCAGCGGACGGGACAGTATGCAAAACGTTATAGAGCTGGTTAAAAATGTTGCCGAACAGTCCGAAGAACTGCTTGAAACCAACGAAATTATCAACTCTATAGCAAGTCAGACAAATCTGCTGGCAATGAACGCTGCAATCGAAGCTGCCCATGCAGGCGAAGCAGGCAAAGGCTTCTCTGTTGTTTCAGACGAAATCCGCAAGCTGGCAGAAAACGCGGCAGAACAGTCCAAAACAGTCGAAACAGCCCTTCGTCAGGTAGTCGGTACAATAACCACAATCGTTGAAGCCTCCGACACCGCAGACAAAGCCTTTGACAATGTGACGCACAAAATTCGGGAATCGAACGGCCTTATCCAGGAAATACGCATGGCCATGAAAGAACAGAACGAAGGCAGCCGGCAGGTTCTGGAGGCCCTGGACGACATACAGAACATCACCATGCAGATCCGCGACGGTTCCATGGAAATGAATCAGGGTGCCGCAATGATCCTGAAAGAAATGTCACGGCTGGAAGATATATCCTTGAAGGTCCAGCACAGCACCCAGGATATTGCCCGATCAAGCGAAAGCATTGCTCAAACCATCGAGGACATCCTGGGTGTTACCGAGCGCAACCGCGAAGTGGTTGCATCCCTTTCAGAGCTGACCGGCAGATTCAGGCTGTAGGAACCCTACACCATGATGCGTAAGGGTAAGAAGCCTTTTGGCATCATGGTGATTGCAGAATTACCAAAGACGTTCGCTTTTAGCTTCGATATCCTTAAAATAACGTACGGTACCCACCCGCAGTTCGTCTGTGGCATCTTCGTCGCAGACAATAACAGCTCGAGGGTGCATCTGCAGAATGCTGATAGTCCACATATGGTTTACACCTTCCTCGATAGCATGCCTGAGAGCCCGCGCCTTGGTATAACCGGACGCAAGAATTACCACTTCCTGCGCATCGGTAATAGTTCCTACACCGACCGACAAAGCCTTTGTTGGAACCTGATCAGGATCACCGCCAAAAAAGCGGGAATTCATGATAATGGTATCCTGGGTCAGGGTCTTGATCCGTGTCCGTGAAGTAAGGGATGAAGCAGGCTCGTTAAAGGCTATGTGTCCGTCCGCTCCCACGCCGCCAAGAAACAGCTGGACTTTCCCATACGAAGCAATCTTTGCCTCATAGGCGTCACATTCTTCCCGGGGATCAGCAGCCATACCGTCCAGGAAATTGATATTGGCAGAAGGTATATCCATATGCGAAAAGAAGTTATCCATCATAAAGCGGCGATAACTTTGAGGATGGTTGCCGTCAAGTCCGATATACTCATCCATATTAAAAGTAACTACATGTTTGAAGGAAACCTTTCCGGCCTTATGCAGACGGATAAGTTCCTTGTAAACCCCCAGCGGGGTTGAACCGGTAGGCAAGCCAATCACAAAAGGACGGTCTTTCGAAGGAGCAAACTCGTTAATCCTGCTAACAATGTGCTGCGCGACCCATTCTGAACATGTCGCATAATCTTCTTTGATGATGACCCTCATGTATTCTCCTGTGCAGCGCCGGTATTCCCCGGGCGCATGTTTTTGGCAGTGCTTCTATCCTGGAATCGTAGAGCATTTACCGATAAAATGCAAACCGGCAACATGACTACCAGACTGTTTCTACTGAAAGATCGACGGACGTATCTTGCGAACCATAACAGCCTTTCCGAGTGAAACCTGAACGCCCGGAATCTGCCCCGAATCCAGTCCTTCAGGCAACAGTTCCAGACGCACCAGCACTTCGCCGGAGCGTTTGAAGGTCTCCAGGGGTCGGCCCCGATAACGCATCCCCCCGCTTTTTTCATCCATCACTATTTCTACAAGGGTTCCGGCAGAAAGGGCCGACTCTACAAGCCGTACCTTTCCGGGAAAGTCCATACCCTTTGCTTCAACCTTTTCCGGCCGTACAGATTCTGGATCAAGCTGCGAGGCAAACAGGATAATTCCCCGCCTGATACGGGTTTGCAGCTCCTCACGGATATCGGTCTCCATACTCATGGACGCAAGGGCAGCTTCAAGTTCTTCCTGACGCTTCAAGGCGGCAGATCGGGCGCTGTCAGCCGCACGGCCCGTTCCGGCGGGAGCTGGTTGAACCGCTGCTGCAGAACCAGGAGCAAAGGCCGTACCCTGACCAAGAGACGGAAACGGAAGCGAAGCCGTCTGGCGCCCTCCGCTGAGAGATGGCCCCAGGTCCAAAGACGCTTTTGCAAATGCATCCCGAATTTCATCCTCGCTTTCGGCATTCAGCACATACACGCCGGGAGCCAGGGTATGGCGCACTAAATCTGACAGATGCCGGTTGCGCTCGAAATACACACGGGTTTTTTCATCCACAGAAATAACAAAACCGTAATGCAGAGATACCGAGGTATAGGCACTATACCAATCCTCAAGAGAGAATAAAATCGGAGAAGGAAGCGAATGACCCGAAACGGTTTCCAGAAGCTGTGCAATATCCCGGCCGCTATACCCCAACCGGAATGCAGCATTGCAGGACGAACGATCTACAGAAAACCGGGCTACAGTGCGTATTGGACCTGCATCCATGCAGGACAACACCGGCAAAAGCCGGGAAAGAGAAAACCCGGGCATAACGGTTACCGCGCCGCTGGCCTCTACCGTCAGGCTGCCGCCGGATTCTTCGTCACCCAGCCATCGTTCATTCCGCTGCCACAGGCCGGTCCCTGCCGGAAGCAGCAAGCCCAAAGCGCTGCACACCGTCACGATATCGCTGCTGCACGCAGGTTCGACTGCAGGAGGCGCGTCCCCCTGCAGCAGGTGATGAAGGCGCCCCCGCCGCTGCATGCGGCCGGCACCGCCTGCACTCTCACGGACAAACCATGCCAGGGAGTCAAGCACCGCTCGCTCATACACAGCATTGCCTTCAACAGAGGACAAGAACCGGTGCGCAGCAGCCGCTTCAAGGGCAAGGGCCTCACGGCCAGGCCGGTCAGGACGGGCTGCAGCGATTATCCATGAAAGACGTTCATGAAGCGGCAGGCAGGCAAAATGCTTCCACCGCCCCGTATCACACACAAGAGAACTGTCATCCTTCACCAGCAGGCCCAGATTCTGAAGGGCATCTACAAGGGATGCAATCGTTTTTTCATCCCATCCGGACTCGGGGAAAAGCTGTGACACCTGCTCCAGCGTTTTTTTGCGGTATCCGTTTGCTACCCGCAGCTGCTCGCGGTGATGCAGAAAATGGCTGTACAGGGCTCCCTGTGCAAGATCGTCAAGGGTCAAGGCACCTGAAACAGGATCTGCCCGGTACTTTGCCGGAAACACAAGGGAGGACGAAGTAAGTGGCAGAATAACCGGTTCCAGAAGCGGAACAAGATGGTAGCGCACATCGGGTCCCTGGCCTTTCCGGTAAATAACCAGCCGCTCTTCCAGATTTAGAAGCCGGTCATGGATAAAGGGAAAGCTCCAGCGCGGAGAAAACAACGAAATCAATTTTTCGCGGGAAGGGTCGGGAAGAAGCCGTATACCGGATAAAAGAGCAGCGTCCGTCTGGTCCAGCCCCCCGATAATCCTCTCCTTCGTTTCTGCACGACGCAAAAAAGCAGACAATTCTTCAACCAGCCGCTGTTTGTTAAACGGTGTCTTCACTGCTCCCAGATACAGACGCATCAGATCAAAAAACTGCTGATCCGGCAGTGCGGTCAAGGCATCACGCCAGGCAATTACCTGTTCAGGATTCACCGCGTTCCTCCCAGCGCAAAATATCATATTCATAGCCCTGTTCAGCAAGAAACTTCTGCCGGTTTGAGGCAAATTCTTCTTCGACTGTCCGGGCTGTTACCAGTGTATAAAAATGTGAATCGCGCTCCTTGGGGCGCAGTATACGACCAAGCCGCTGGGCTTCCTCCTGACGGCTGCCAAAGGTTCCCGAAACCTGTATTGCCACCGAAGCATCAGGAAGATCAATTGCAAAATTCGCCACCTTGGAAACAACCAGCGTGGGAATGGTGCCTGCACGGAAACCCTCATATAAAACTTCGCGTTCGCTGTTTGGTGTTTTCCCGGTAATCAGCGGAGCGTTTAAATCCCGGGCGATGGCTTCCAGCTGACTGATATACTGACCTATCACCAGCACGCCGTCACCGGTATGTTCAGCTACAAGGGTGCGTACCGCTGTCATCTTTGCAGGGTTTTCACTGGCAATCCGGTATTTGCGGCGTTGATCGGCGACCGCATATTCAATCTCGAGGGCGCTGTCCATTTCCATGCGCACCTCCGTACAAAAGGCCGAGGCAATCCAGCCCTGCTCTTCAAGTTCCTTCCAGGGCACATCGTAGCGCTTTGGTCCGACCAACGAAAACACATCGCCTTCACAGCCGTCCTCGCGCACCAGTGTGGCAGTCAGGCCAAGCCGCCGGATAACCTGCAATTCTGCCGTTACACGGAACACTGGTGCCGGCAGCAGATGCACCTCGTCATAGATAATCAGACCCCAGTCCCGCTGGCGGAATATCCTGAAATGCGGAAAATCAGATTCCTTGTCTGCACGCCATGTAAGAATCTGGTATGTTGCAACCGTAATCGGCCGTATCTGTTTGGCATCACCGGTATACTCACCGATCAATTCGGGGTCGACACGGGTTTTATCACGCAATTCATGAATCCATTGATGAACGGCAGCAACATTGGTAGTTAAAATTAATGTGCTGGTCTTGAGCATACTCATCACAACCATTCCAACTACAGTCTTCCCTGCTCCGCACGGAAGCACAATCGTTCCAAAGCCGGTACCCGGCCCCCGGTCGCCAACAAGGGCGGCGGCAGCATTGCGCTGATAGTCGCGTATCACCAGCTCACGGTCATGACTCGTGCGCTCACGCAGCGACACCTCCAGCGGTTCTCCGTCGCGCAGGGGTGCTTCATCCCGTACCGGCCAGCCCAGCTTTAAAAGATCCTGCTTGACCGTTCCTCTATGTAAAAGGGAAAGGCGGAAGCGCCTGACCGGCTCATCCTCATCTGAAAGCGGCGTCAGATACCGGGCAGCCTGTTTGGAAGCAGCAATTTCCATATATACAGGCCGTGAGTCAGTAACAAGCAAAAGCGTATCTTCGGTCTCGGGAATCATCCGGAGCACACCAAAGCGGCCCATTGTTTCCGTAATCCAGACGCGTACAGACCGGGGCACCGGATACCGGGCAAAGGAATCAAGAACATCACAAATCACCTCCGGCCCGAAACCGGCCGAAGCGGCATTCCACAAAGACAAAGGGGTCAAACGATAGGTATGCAGGTGCTCGGGTGATTTTTCCAGCTCGGCGAAGGGGATCAGGGCTGCGCGTGCCCCGGCAAACGCAGGGGCATGCACATCAAGCAATATGGATCGGTCGCCCTGAACAATCAGGGGCTTAACAGTGTCGTTCGGCATAACAGACCATTGTACCCTCCATCCCCCGCTTGGTCAAATGGCACAAAATCCGGATAATCCGGACGTGCACTGCCGCTCCGTTATACCAGAAGGATTTCCATCAGGGCCTGAAGCAGTTCGCGATCCACATCCAGCGCACTCAAGGCTGCAGCCAGCTGAGCACTGTCTTTTTCATCCCGGGCAAGATACCAGATACGGTCCTTCAGTTCAAAACCGATATTTGAACGGTCAAGCACCCCGAACAGGTCGGTCATGCGGTCAGAAACAGCGGTCAGATTCATGCCGGTTATTTCCAGCCGGTACCCCTTGTTTACAGGGCAGGGCGGCAGTTCTATTCTGCGGTCGCAGTCAGCACTCAGGCCGGGTATCCCGTCCGCAGCCCCGGACCGGGGGCGGGTACGCAGGCGTACAGGTCCCCCGCAGGTATTCCCGTTCTCGTCAATCGGAACAGCCCGCAGCGAAAGGCCGGTTTCCCATCCGCGCAAGACTACCGTCCAGCGGCGTTCAGCCGGCAGGTGCGTTGCTGATGTATCGGACGCGCTGCCTGTCGGCCGGGCTCCGGCAATCGTCAGCACGGCTGTTCTGCGCCGGGCAGCTGTCTCGGGCCAGGTTAATGTAATGGGGGTAACAGATGCAGATTCAGGAACAGCGAGATCATCATCCTCCGGCAGATCAAAGGAACCGTTCGCACCGGGGAATACTGTCAACACAAGGTCTTCCGGATTATCGGTACTGTCACCGCCTGCCAGGGGAATCAGAGCGCCCGCACGGGCCAGTACCGGAAACCGGTCAAGAAAGCGGTACATCCGCAGTGACCGGCCGCCCCACACCTTGCCGTTTTCGGTTTTCGCATCCCCGCCGTCATACATCTTGCCGGAAAAAAAGTCAAACCAGAGTCCGGGAGGTACCCAGGCATCTACCCCGGCCAGCAAACTGTGCGGATCGCGGGGGGAGGTCACCGGAAAGCACAAAAGTTGTGTTCCGAACCAGTAGGCATTCGCCAGCTCATAGCATTTCCATTCCCAGGGGAATTCATAGTACAGGGGCAAACACACCGGGCGGGACGCCTGCGCAGCAGCAGTATTCATTGCATGCAGATACGGAATCAGCCGGTGCCTCAGCCGAAGGAAACCGCCAATGATTCCGGCCGCTTCTGCTCCGTAGCGCCATGGCTCCTTGCTGTTAAAAGGCGAGCAGGAGCTGTGAAGGCGGTTTATCGGCGAAAAAACACCGAACTGTACCCATCGTGCAACCAGCTCGTCATCCTTGCGCCCCTTCATATGGCCGCCAATATCATGGCTCCACCATCCGTATCCAATATTTGCCGCGGTCGCGGTAAAATAGGGCTGAAAGGCCAAAGACTTCCAGCTGGTTATAGTATCTCCGGAAAACCCCACAGGGTACCGGTGCGAACCGGGACCTGCATACCGCGAAAAAATCAGCGACCTCTTTCCATTACGTCCGGCATCAAGGTAATGGTAGTGATTCAGCATCCACAACGGGTCAAGACCATCCATGCGGGTTATACCGCCCTGTTGCCAGTCAATCCACCAAAAGTCCACCCCCTGCTGTTCAAGCGGATTATGCGCTGCCTTGAAATAGGTCTGTATAAAGCGGGGATCGGCCATATCAAAGCCGATGCTCTTTTCTTCGGCAGGATCAAGCCCCATCATGCCTGCTGCCTGCTCATAACAATCCTCAAACGGACGTATACCGTCAGCAGGATGAAGATTCAGGGTAGTGCGCATTCCCCGTCGGTGCAATTCTGCCAGAAAAGTCTCAGGATCGGGAAACAGCTCGCGGTTCCAGGAATATCCGGTCCATCCTGAACCAAAACGTTCCGGCACAGCTGTTTTATGCCAATCCATATCAATAACCGCAACCGAAAAAGGCACTTGTTCCGATTTAAAGCGGTCCATCAGTTCCAGGTACTCATCCTGCCTGTAGGCGTAATACCGGCTCCACCAGTTTCCCAGCGCCCAGCGGGGCAGAACCGGCACCGGTCCAGTCAGGGTATAAAAATCGGCCAGGGCAGTCTTGAAATCCCTTCCGTATGCAAAAAGATAAAAATCAACAGCAGAACCTGCACCCGCACGCTGTTCAACAAAGCCGTCATCACGAAGAAGAAGGCTTGCAGAATCGTCAAGGACAGCAAACCCGTGTTTACTGATTATACCGTCTTCAAGATCCGTAGCCCCGTCGCAGTTATCCAGTGTCCGGGCAGTACCCTTGTAATTAAGACGGCTAATAAACTCTTCTTCCCGTTCAATACCATAATGCCAGCGGTTGCCGTAATGAATTCCCGAACCGAATATCTCGGCGCTCAGACCATTTCTGGAAAAGGGATTTTTATCGTACGACAGGCGTACACGGCCTGTATCTATCACAAGTAATTCTTCGGAATCCTGTACAGAAAATGAAGGCAGTGGGAATTTCCTGTTCAGCACCCGCTGACTTGGCCGGTCTATAAAAACTCCGCCAGGACTATATTCAAAACGGATCAAACAGGCCGTCAATACGCATATCCGCCAGCAGTCCCCGCGAAACACCGCACCGGGTTCACATGCTCCGTCCAGTGGCACCCTGAAGTGCTCATCAAGCACCTGTCCATTCATTCTGTCTGACATACCCAACTCCTTGACATGGACTGCTTCCGGATGTCGGCGCGCACAAGGCAGCGCAACTACCGGTACAGGACCAGTTTCCTGCATTAGTTGCTATTATAAACAAATTACCAGAGTTTGGCAAGCAACCCGTACAGAATACGTTCCAACCAGGAAAGTCGACCGCTTTTAACATCAGCAAGTATTGCAAACGGAAAGCGCGCTCCGGTTACATCAGTTCCGCGCATATCTGAACCGGACAGGTCAGCACACTCAAGGTCGGCAAGACAAAGATTCGCACCGCGAAAATCACAATCGCGCAACAAGGTGCGTGAAAAATCTACAGAGCGCAGATCGGCTCCCCTGAAATCACAGCCGCTGAAGTCCGAGTCTGTGGCCAGCGATCCGGAAATATCAATTCCGCGAAGATTCTTGTTCCTGCAGCACACCCCGAAAAGGTTTGAGAACGCCATCTTTTTTCTTCGCAATGTCAATGCAGACAAATTTTTCCGCGAAAGATCCAGCTGGGGGGCCGATCCCCCTTCATCACCCATATACATCCCTATGGCAGAAGACGCCACCGTAAAAACCTGCCAGGATGCCTGCGGGTTTCCATCACGCAAGAACAAGGAGTGTTCTTTCAAAGCCTGATGAAAATCGCTTTCTGCTACCGGCTCAGCCGAGGCAGAACGTCTGCGTATGGCGTCTGTATCAATTCCGCCTGGATTCGGTTCAATTGTCGCAGGACCGCCATGCGAGGGCAGAGGATTGCATATCGATGTATCAACCAGTTCAATCAGGTGCGGGCATTCATGGCAGATTAACAGTTCCTTGAGCTTGTCACGGACAGTATGTTTTTCTCTATCTTCCAAAGACGCTGCGCTTCGGGCGAGCATTTCAACTATCAGAGGAACCTCAGATCCGGCACCTTTTTCCAATGCGTGCGGAACCAGATAACACATATCACGCAGACAAAAACCGGCATCTGCATGCGACTGAAAAAGAGCAATATGATCCAGGGTTGTAAGGAACAGACTTTTGAATAACACCGGCTGGTGAATAGCCAGCAGCGCACGTAAAAGTTTTTTCAGACAATGCCCGGCAGGCACACCCGGATAGCGGGAACGGGCCAGCTGTTCCGCCCGTGCAATAAATCCTGACAGGTCCGGCAAGTCTGGATGCGCATCCAGAAAACCGTACAGGTGTGTGTACGCAGAAGTAAAGGTTTCTTTGTGGTCACAACTCTCAAGAGCAGCAAAAAAATCTTCAAATTTCATCTGATGCAGCAGTTTCTCGAGTCTTCCCATTCATTACTCCTGATTTTTATTAAAGAATCGCTATCATCGTAGTATCGAACGCTTCATTTGTCGAGCCTAACCGGCTGAATACAAAGCCGGGACTGCCGGCTGCTTCTTTTTGACTTTTATTCATTCCTCGAATAGACTGTTGATAATACGTAAAAAAAAAAGAATAAGGGGCGCTGTATGAGAAAAAATGCTGTTGTTGTCGGAGCCGGATTCGGAGGTCTGTCTGCTGCTGCCCTTCTTGCAAAAGAAGGCTATCAGGTAACCGTCCTTGAAAAGAACTCAAGCCCTGGAGGAAGGGCACGTGTGTGGGAAACAGACGGTTTTGTCTTTGACATGGGGCCGTCCTGGTACCTGATGCCTGAAGTCTTTGACGATTTCTTTGCACTGTTCGGTAAAAAGCGCGAAGACTACTATAAACTTGTACGGGTTGATCCCTACTACCGCATTTTTATGGGGGACGGCTCACATGTTGATGTGAATTCCGACCTGGAACGTACCAAGACCCTGTTTGATTCCTTTGAACCCGGAGCCGGCAAGAAACTGTCTTCATATCTAAAAATGGCCCAGTATAAATATGATGTTGCGATGGAAGAGTTTCTGTACCGCGAATACCGGTCAATCTTTCATTTTTTCAACGCAAAAATGGCCACCCAGGGGCTCAAACTTGATATCTTTTCCAGTCTGGACCGTTTTGTCAGCCGTTTTTTCTCGGATCGGCGGGCAAAACAGATCCTTGAATATGCGATGGTATTCCTGGGCGCCAGTCCGGATAACGCCCCGGCCCTGTATTCCATCATGTCCCATGTAGACCTGTCTCTCGGAGTCTGGTACCCGGATGGCGGAATGGGATCTATTGTCAAAGGCCTTGAACGTCTGTGCCGCGAAGTTGGTGTAGTTTTCCATTACAACTGTGCGGCAACAGGTTATGAATACAACGGGAAAGCCATCTGTGCCGTAAACGCCGGAGCAGGATCTTTCCCGGCTGATGTTGTTATCAACAATGCCGACTACCATCATGCCGATACAGATCTTCTTCCGCAAAAAAGGGCATCCTACTCCCGGCGCTGGTGGAATAAACGAGTTGTCGCTCCGTCAATGTTTATCCTGTATCTGGGTATAGACGGCAGAATACCGGAACTGGCTCATCACAACCTGTATTTTCAACCTCAATGGAAAGGCCATTTTGACCAGATATTCAAAAAACCCGGCTGGCCGGGGGAACCCTGCTTTTATCTGTCCTGCCCGTCAAAAAGCGATCCGTCGGTCGCGCCCGGCGGGATGGAAAATCTGTTTGTACTTGTACCGGCTGCCCCGGGCCTTTCGGATGATGATGCATTCCGCGATGCCTATGCAGAAAAGGTGATCGCCCATGTAGAAAAAATGACAGGTATCTCGATCCGGGACAGAATTAAGGTAAAGCGTGTGTTCAGTCAGCGTGACTTCACAGCAGAGTACAACGCCTTCAAGGGTACCGCATTGGGGCTTGCACACACACTGGCCCAAACCGCAATCTTCCGTCCAGCCCCCCGCTCGCGGAAAATCCCGAACCTTTTTTACACCGGTCAGTATCCCCATCCCGGCGTCGGCGTACCGATGACCATGATTGCATCACGTGTTGCCGTTGACGCAGCGGCAGGCACCGACTACTGCGGAAAAGGCCGTGCTGTTCAAACCGAACGCAACCGTCAGGGACCGCAATCTCCGGTAGAGGGACGAACTCCATGATGTATATCCCTCCTGAGGTACAAGCGGCATTCAGGCGCGGATCAAAAACGTATTTTAACTCATCGCTTTTTTTTCCTGAATCTGTCCGCAGGGATGTTTTTTTTCTGTACGGATTTGTCCGCACTGCAGATGACTATGTCGATGCAGTCCCCCAGGACGCTGTCGGCTTTGCTACCTTCTGTGAACGCTACCGCTCGGCACGCGATTCCGGAGGCACAACCGGCGACCCGATAATTGACTGCTTCCTTGATGTTTCAAGGCGCAAGAATTTTCGTCCTGAATGGGTGGAAGCCTTTCTTGCCTCCATGGCTTCGGATCTGGTTAAAAGCCGCTATGAAACCCTCGACGAGACCCTTGTGTACATTTACGGATCGGCCGAAGTAATCGGCCTGTTTATGGCGGCTATAATGGACCTCGATGAAGCTGCATGGCCGGCCGCCTGTGCCCTGGGCCGCTCAATGCAGTTTATCAATTTTATCCGCGATATAGATGAGGACAACAGCCTCGGCAGGATTTATCTGCCCCTTGCAGGCACCGGTCTTGAGGATTTGAGCGAAACCACCGCACGAGCCAACGCAGACGCATTTCGCTCCTTCATACGTGCCCAGGCTGATTTGTATCTGAAGTGGCAGGCAGAGGCCGAAGCCGGATTTTATCGAATACCCTACAGATCAAGGGTTCCCATAATGACTGCCAGCCGAATGTATAACTGGACAGCACGACGGATCCAGCGTGACCCATTCCAGGTGTACAGACGCAAGATCAAACCATCCAAAGGACGAATTGTGCTGGAACTGTTTGTAAACAGCATTCGGGCCATCTTTACAACACAGCCCGGAAGGTTTACATGAGCATGGTTTTTTTTACACAGCATGCCGCACTGTTGCGCAACTATCTGCATACCTTCTTCACAGAAACCGGGGTCCGCTTCCTCCCTGCAGGATCATGGGGCACCGATGTCTCAAACCGTCTTGGAGACTATACGTCCGGCGGCAAACTTATACGCGGCGCACTTGTCGCCCTCGGATACAGAATAGCCGGGTCAGGTACAGCTGAAAACGGATCTTTCCCGGACAAAGTTCTCGCTGTCGGCGCGGCCATGGAGCTGCTGCAGTCAGCCTTTCTGGTTCATGATGATATTATGGACCAGGATACCCTGCGCCGCGGTAAACCGGCTATTCACTGGCAGTATTGCAAGCATGGCGAACAGCTCGGGGTAGCAGATCCCCTGCATTACGGAGAAGCCATGGGCATTTGCGCAGGCGATGTAGCATTCTTTCTTGCAGTGGAGCTTCTTTCCCGCCCCGGTATTCCACAAGAACTGATGAATTACTGCGCCCGCGAGGTTGCTGCAGTTGGTCTTGCGCAAATGCAGGATGTTACCTTCGGATCTACCAGTTCAACCCCTGCAGAAGATGAACTGATCCGGCTCTATACATGGAAAACCGGACGATATTCCTTTTCAATGCCCCTTGCCCTCGGCTCTCTCCTTGCAGGAGCCAACCCTGCTCTCGTGTCACAGCTTGAAAAGATCGGACAGGAAATGGGTATAGCCTTCCAGATGCGTGACGATGAACTCGGTATTTTCGGCGATGAAGAAGAACTTGGAAAACCCGTAGGATCAGATATCCGTGAAGGAAAGAAAACACTGCTCATCTGTCTTGCCTCCGAACGTCTTGAACCGCAGGACCGCCAACGCATGCATGCTATTCTCGGCAATAGCCGGGCAACCGGAGAAGACATTGCAGAACTGCGCACCCTTATAGAAACCTGCGGTGCCCGCAGCGAGCTTACTCAAAGAATGGATGATGCCTGTTCCAACGCATCGTCCGGAATCAAAGGTCTGGACTGTACAGCGGATTGCAGGAGCATTCTTTCAAACCTGCTGGACTTTGTAGTTTCCCGGAGGAAGTAAACATGTCTACCTATGCTTTTATCCTGGCTGGAACCATCTTTTTCCCCTTCATCCTGTCCTTCGACAAAAAAGTTGCTTTCTGGAAATCCTGGCCTCGCGCCGTCCTGGCAGCCCTAATCATCGGGATTCCCTTTATTATCTGGGACGAAATCGCAACCCTGCGGGGAGACTGGTACTTTGCGAAGGATCATGTATGGGCATTCAGGCTCGGAGGTTTACCCGCAGAAGAGATACTTTTCTTCCTCATTGCACCGGTTGCCTGCGTATTTATCCATGCATGCGTCAAGGCATACATAAAGCCCCTCCCGATTCGTATCCAGCCTGCAGTATTCCTAATTCTTGCAGTTATCTGCATCGTCCTGGTTATGTTTACCCTCCCCCGATTTTATACCGCAACCCTTCTCGGTGCATGTGCTGTATTTTTTGTCCTGTGCGCTGTTGCAGGAAAAAAAATCTGCGCAGACGGCAGGTACTGGATAAGTCTGGGCATATCATTTATTCCCTTCCTGATTGTTAACGGACTGTTAACCGGAATTCCTGTTGTTCTGTATTCCCCGCAGGCGATACTGGGACCCCGCATTTTTTCCATACCGATAGAAGACTTCATGTATTCTCTTGTTTTAATAGGCGGCACAAACATGATTTTTGATTCCCTGCCATTCCGTTTCAGCCGTGCAAAAAAGTCAAACGCAGATGCCTGAAGCACTGATTGTCGGCGCAGGTCTGGGAGGGCTCGCGGCTGCTGCCTGCCTTGCAACTCGCGGCTGGAAAGTTGAGGTCCACGAAGCTGCAGAAGGTCCGGGAGGAAAGGCTGGAAGCTGGACTCAGGACGGGTTCCGTTTTGACACCGGTCCCTCTCTTGTTACAATGACCGCTGTGTTTGACGAGTTGTTTACCCGTTGCGGTGAACAACGTACAGAACAGATCGACTTCGTCGAGCTTGAACAGATATCGCATCTGTTTTGGGATGATGGCCGCAGGATGACAACGGCTGCAAGTCCTGCTGTAATGGCCGCAGCCTTGCACAAAACCTTTGGCGAAGCAGATACACAGGTAAAAAAGTATTTCAGGAAAACGGCTGCGTTATGGAAACTGACATCCCCCCTGTTTCTTGAACGATCGCTTCACGAAGCTTCAACCTGGCTTTCACCGGCCAGCCTGCGCGGAATACTTGCAATGCCGACACTGGAAACAGGCACAATCCTGCACAAACTTCACTGCCGCTACTTTAAATCTGATCAGGCCCGGCAGATCTTTGACCGCCTTGCAACCTATAACGGATCAAGCCCGTACCTGTGTCCCGGAACGCTGGCAGTTATTGCCCATGCAGAGTACGGGCTCGGAGGCTATGCAGTAAGGGGCGGCATTCGCCAAATCCCGGAAACAATCGAAGCTCTCGCCCGCAGAAAGGGAGCCGTATTCCATTACGGGTCACGTGTAAAAAAGATCATAATTACAGAGGGAAGGGCCACCGGCCTGGAACTTGAAAGCGGTAAGATCTGTCAGGCAGATCTGGTTATCTGTAATGCCGATGCAGCAACCGCTTATAGCGGAATACTTTCATCCCTGACTGACGATCCCCTCGCAAAACGCTACCGCCGCCTTGAACCTTCTTCATCCGGGCTTGTCTTTTTATGGGGTATACACGCACGATTCAAGGAACTTGGTGTAAATAATGTCTTTTTTTCACCCGAGTACAGCAAGGATTTTGAAGCTGCCTTCAATGCGCTCTCCTGTCCCCCTGACCCGACCGTATATGTAAACATCACCTCAAAGGTTCATTCTTCCGACGCCCCGGACGGCTGTGAAAACTGGTTTGTACTGGTTAATGCACCGCGCGACGCCGGCCAGAACTGGGCAGAGGAAGCACAAAAAACCCGCAAAGCCGTGCTTTCCAGACTGTCCGCGGTTCTGGGCTGCGACATTGAATCCCTGATCCGCGTCGAGCGGATCATCACACCGCCAGAAATAGAAAGACAGACATCCTCGGCTCACGGCAGTCTGTATGGTATATCCAGCAACAGCCGTCTTTCCGCTTTTTTACGACATCCAAACAAACACCCCCGATGCAAAGGACTGTATCTATGCGGAGGATCTGTACATCCCGGCGGAGGAATGCCGCTTGCACTGCGATCGGGCATGATATGCGCCGATCTTGTTTCCCGGTATGAAGGAGGCTTTTAATGAACACATCCGGCTCTCTAAAACAGGATAAACACCTGCTCGTTTTTTCTGCCCTGCTGATCTGCTTGTATTCCGTCGGAATAGCCGGCCATATAGTGCCGGCAACCCGCCAGCTTATGACCGGTCTTACCCCATGGTTTTTGTTTACAACCGGCGCTTTGGCCTTTTACCTTGCTATCCCGGAATCCCGCAAAAAAACATTTATTATCTGGGCGGCCCTGTCGTTTCTTGTTACCTTTGCCCTTGAATCCCTGGGTGTAGCAACAGGAGCCGTATTCGGCTCCTATGTATACGGTCCCGTTCTGGGTACCCACTTTTTTGGGGTTCCTCCTGTTATCGGATTTAACTGGGTACTGGTTATTCTTGCTTTTATTGACCTTGCAGTCCGCCTTCCCCGTGGCAGGATCATCGGACCGGTGATTGCAGCCTGTGCTGCAACCGGTTTTGACTGGATAATGGAACCGGCTGCTATCGGACTGAACTACTGGACCTGGGCACAGGGCGACATACCCCTGCAAAATTACCTGGCATGGTTTCTTATCGCGCTTGCAGCCTCCTGTGCCTATTCAGCGCTCAATCTGCGTTCCAGGCGTCCTGTCGCCCTGGTGCTTGCACTCATTCAGGTCGTTTTTTTCCTGGTTCTCAGACTGGCTCTTTTTCGTTAATATCTATTCATGAAGGTTATCCTTGCCGAAGAATATGGTTTTTGCAACGGTGTCCGGCGGGCTCTCGCCCGTCTGGACAAGGCTATAGCCGATAATCCGGATACCCCGGTCTGTTCAATCGGCGAGATAATCCATAATAACGATGTTGTAGAAAAGTACGAGGCTCTGGGCGTCACAACAGTACATTCAATCCAGGATCTGAATAATACTGTCGGTGTAGTTCGTGCCCACGGACTTCCAAACTCAGTTGTAGAAAATGCAATAGCCGAGGGCCGTCATATAATTGATGCAACCTGCCCTCATGTCCGCCTGATTTCCAACCTGATAAAAAAAGAAATAGATAAAGGCACAGCAATCTACATTCTGGGCGAACCCGGCCACCCCGAGGTAATCGCAGCAACCGCCGACTTTGGAGACCGGGTTACGCTCATTGATCACACATCCTTTGATCCGGAAACATTCAACTGGCCCGGGGCTGAGGCTGTCCTTTTATCCCAGACCACAATGTCCGAAGACACTTTTGCCGGGGTGGTTAACCAGTTTGTCCGTCACTGCCGCAGCCTGACGGTACATAACACCATCTGCCAGTCCACCCGTGTAAGACAGCGCTCGGCGGTTGAGCTTGCACATAAAGTTGACGTAATGATTGTAGTCGGTGGAAAGAACTCTTCAAACACAAAACGCCTTGCCGAACTGTGCAAACCGATTGTAAGAACAATTACCATCGAACGGGCTTCCGATCTTGAATCCGAAAATCTTGACGGACTTCAAACCGCCGGCGTAACCGCCGGAGCTTCCACTCCCGACGAAATCTTACAAGAAGTAATCACCCGTCTTTCAAAATAAGGAAACCCGGGCCCCAAGCCACTCGCCGCAACCTGAAAGTCCATCGGGACTATCAGGTTGTTTCCATACCACCACAATTCGCCCCGCGAATTGAAACAATAAAAAAGACCGGGCCCCACGCCGCAACCTGAAAGTCCATCGGGACTTTCAGGTTGTTTCCATACTCCCACAATTCGCCCCGCGAATTGAAACAATAAAAAAGACCGGGCCCCACGCCGCAACCTGAAAGTCCATCGGGACTTTCAGGTTGTTTCCATACTCCCACAATTCGCCCCGCGAATTGAAACAATAAAAAAGACCGGGCCCCACGCCCGGTCTTTTTTATTGTAGCATTATTAAATACGGCCGCGGGCTAAGCGAGAACACTTCTTCCGGCGACATCATGGGATCATCCCATCCGGCACCGGCCACAGTCGGTTTGGTAAATAACTTGAAAGATTTAAGCGGGATATTCGTTGCCTGGGCATTGAATGCATAACTGTGACGCTTGAGCGCAGGAGACCCGAATCCGTCAGCGCAATGAATCAACTTTACCAGTTCATAGTCGCTGCGTACCTCGGACCGGTTTTGAATCATGCGCGCCTGAAACTGATGAAACACCAGCATCCGCCTGCCGGGAAGATTATTCTCGACAAGATAGTCCTGCAGCATCTGCTGGGCACGGTTAAGTTCGGCTCCGGTGATCGACCCTATCTCCTGCATCGGCCGGGTAGTACGCCATTCGGGATCAAGAGCCAGGTGCACGTGAGGATAGCGCAGATAGGGTAACAGACGCTGCATGGCCTGTTCCACGCTATACCTGCCGATCTGATGGTCAAGAAAAACCAGCCAGCCCCGTTCAGCCGCATATTCAATATACTGGAGTACCAGCGAATTACGGAGTATGCCGATCTCGCCCTCCGGCCAGACTGTCCCGTAGATCATGTAGATTGCTGGAATAATACCGCGTTCTCCATTTGCCCGATCCCATTCCTCAATATGAGCGGCCATAACCTGTTCAAGATTTTGAATCGGAACCTGTCCCAGCAACCCCATATTGCGCCCGTCCGGCTTACCGTAGATTGCAAAAATATCATTATTCAATAGCACAGACTGAAGACGGTTTTCGTTAAAATCGTTCAAGGCTGCTTCATCGCGGGTCGGTACAGTAGCAAGCTGCGGCAAAAAGGATTCAACCGCCAGGGTGTCCGGGTGCACTACCTCGGGGCGCGGCGGCCTGAACAGGGCTGCCGGAAAGGCCGGATTAAAGCGGGAACCGGAAGCGCCTTTGTAAAGCGCCTCCATGCTTAACGACGGCGACTCACCGCACAAAACGGCGGCTAAAACAGCTATCGAACAGAGTAAAAGTATCTTTTTAAGGGGTGTGGACGGTGTCATGGAGGCTCCTGCTTCGTTTATCGGTATATATCAAAGCAAGCTGAAGCCCCCCTTTTACATAACCGCCAGACTTTCTTCCACCTGCTGAAGACGGGCATTGAGCTGGGCAATGGTTTTTTCCAGGCGGCGGCGTTCCTTTTCAAGCCGGGTTTTATGATCTTCATCTTCCGCTTTGCGGCCCACATTGACCCGCACCTCGTCAGGACTTTTATGGGCAACGAACTGCCGCTCGGCAGCGGCGCGGTCCTCGGGCGTTTTTTGGGACGCAACAATCTTCATCGCCTCGTAACCGATATCGCTGCGGATATCAAGACTGCCGATACGCACCGCCTGTTTTGCGGCAGTACGGGGCAGACACAAAACCCGGTCTATCCAGTCCTCGTAGCGGACACCGGCCTCCTTGCACAGTGCCTGCGCCCGCACCAAAAGACCTCCCAGTTCTTTCATCAGACGGCCGTTTTCCGCAAGATATTTTGAACGGATTTCCTCTGTTAATGATTCAAGAGCTGGAGAAGCCTCTGTACCAATTTTGTAGATTCCCTTTGATTCTGCCCTGGCAAGCAGTCCATGAAACCGGGCCCAGTAAGCGGCTCCATGCGAGCGCGGTGAGCGCACGGGTCCTTCAGCCTCGCACTGCAGATGATGGGCATATTCATGAATTGCCGTATAGATCAGCTGATTATCATTATCGAAGTTCTTGTTGTGCAGCAGGATTTCATGGGTGTCCGGCTTGTATAAACCGTTTACCTTACGGCTCTGTTTGCCGGTCATCGTCACAGAAAAATCGAGGGAGGTATCCTCCAGCGAAAGCAGCAGTTCCTTGATCTGATCCTGATTCATTGCAGTAAACTCCTGGTTGAAAGGGTGATAAAAAAAAGCCCGATTGCCTTTGTCTTGAGCCTCTTACTGTGTACCCGCGCGATGTTCCCGTTCCAGGCCGGAAAGAGTTACCGCGAGTGCCGCAGTGACGGCTGTTTCGGTTCTGAGCACCCGCCCACCGAGCGACCTGCTTTCAAAACCCGCAGCCCTGAACGCACTGCGTTCTGCCGCCGTCCAGCCGCGCTCGGAACCGATTGCCAAAAGGGCAGGCACAGCGGAGTCCACCGCATCCCAGGCGGCATCAACAAGAGGGCCGGCGCATTCATCAATATCCAGTACTATTTTTACACTATAACTGCGTCCGTTTATAACAGCCAGAGCTTCGGCTACTGTTGTGTGGATTGTCAGTTCCGGCAGGGCTGTTGCCCGGGACTGCACAACACCTTCCAGCAGGGCAGACCGGGCAGAACCGTCCTTGATACAATTCGATTCCATATAACTTTTTTCACCAAGCTCGGTACCGCACAGATGTACTGCCCGCGCACCCAGGCTGGCAGCCTCACGCAGCAGACGCTTAAGCTGAATGGGCCGGGGAAAACCCACCAGAACCTCTACCGGTTCGAGGGGGGGCGGCTGTTCACCCGAGGGGGTAAACAGACACACAAAGCATCCGTCTTCGGCAGACTCGATCATCGCCTGCCCCGCCGGACCGTCAATAATTCCCGCAGTAAAGCTGTCCCCCGCGGTTTTGCGCAGAACCTTGCGGATATGCCGTGCCCGTTCATCAGAACGGCCCAAAACTGCCCTCATGCCGTCCAGTTCATCCTGTTCAAACAACACAATATTCATATTTACCCGGCAGTATACACGACCGGTTTGACTTTTAACAGCTTCCGGGTCTACAGTATAGGTATGAATACACAAGAAGCTTTGGAACATTCGGCTCGCATAGTAATACAGGATGTACTTAACCTGCATGCGGGCGAACAGTTCCTTATTATCACAAATCCTTCAGGCGATGTTGAAACCATCAGCCGGGCTTTGTACAATCAGGCCCTCGCCATGGGTGTTGAAACAACCCTTATCATTCAGCCCGAAAAAACCCAGCTGGACTTTGCGAACCGCGCTGCATTGGCCGCCTTTCACGCAAACGTTGATGCCTTTGCATCCATTTCAGCCAACAAACTCGGCAAGGATGCCCTTGGAATAGCAAAACCCTGGATAATGAGCGACGGCCAGAAAATCGACCATATTTTCCATTATTACCTCGACGGACTGAAAACCCAGCGGGCTATCTGGACTCCGGGCATCACCGTTGACATGTTTATCCGCACTGCTCCCATCGACTATGACCTGCTCCTTAAACGCTGCAGGGCCATAAGTGCAGCCCTGGAAGGTGCCGAATCAGTCCATGTCACCGCCCCGGGGGGCACCGACATTATTGTTCCCGTTGCCGGACGAAAGCCCATGAGTGATGACGGAATTTTTATCAAGGGGGGAGACGGCGGCAACGTTCCGGCAGGCGAGGTCTTTATCAGCCCGGCGAACGGGCAAAGCAGGGGCGTCATCGTTTTTGACGGCTCAATAAGCCTGAACAGCGGCGACATGATTACCGAAACACCCGTCCGTGTTACTGTAGAAAACGGTTTTGTTACATCGGTAACAGGCGGGCGGGAAGCAGAACTGCTTGAACAATCGCTCAAGGCTGGCGAGGAACAGGCCCGGCGCTTTGCCGCCGAAGGAAAACTCTCCGCGGAAGATGGTGAAACCTATGCACGCAATGCACGCAATCTGGGCGAGCTGGGCATTGGACTTAATCCGGCGGCAGAAATCCGCGGCAATATGCTTGAGGACGAAAAAGCCTTCAGCACCTGCCATTTTGCTATCGGAAGCAACTATGACAATGACGCCGAGGCAATGATCCATCTGGACTGCCTGGTCCGCAACCCCACCATCATAATTAACCGTCCCGACGGCTCATCGGTGTGTGTGGAAAAAAACGGCACGCTGGAGCCGGCTTTCGAAAACCCGTAACCGGGCGCTTACAGGCACCGGATGTTTCAACACCCTGCCAACAGGAGTATCCATGTCGGAATCATTTGCTCAGCTGGTAGAAACCCAGCGAAAACTCTTTAATTCAGGTATAACCAGGGCAGTTCCCTTCAGAAAGGAGCTTTTAAAACGCCTGGAAAAATGTATTTTGTCACATGAAGCCGAGATTCTGGAAGCACTGCACACCGATCTGGGTAAAAGTGATTTTGAGGCCTTTACAACAGAAATTCTTCTGGTGCTTGGCGAAATCCGCCTTATGCGCAGATCATTGGCCCGCTGGTCCCGTCCGCGCCGCGTCTTTCCCGGCCTGTTTAATATGCCGGGATCGGCACGGGTATTCCGCGAGCCCCACGGGGTAACGCTTATACTATCGCCCTGGAACTATCCCTTCCAGCTTGCAGTCATGCCCCTTGCAGGCGCCCTGGCAGCAGGGAATACGGTTATTCTCAAGCCCTCCGCCTACGCACCCGCCGTTTCCGCCCTTATGGCCCGCCTGTTCAATACCGAATTTGCGCCGGGTATTCTGCGGGTGGTAGAAGGCGGGCGGACTGTAAACGCAGGTCTTCTGGAGCAGCACTTTGACCACATCTTCTTCACCGGCAGCACTACCGTCGGACGGCTGGTCATGGAAAAGGCATCACGCTATCTGACACCGGTTACACTTGAACTCGGCGGAAAAAGCCCCTGTATCATCGATAAAACCGCCGATATCGACCTTGCCGCAAAACGAATCATCTGGGGCAAGCTGATCAATTCCGGGCAAACCTGTGTTGCACCCGATTATGTACTGGTGCACAGCGCAGTACATAAACGATTTATAGCGGCAGCACGGCTATGGATAAACCGGTATTACGGCGATATGCCGCACAAAAACCAGGCTTATCCGCATATTATTAACCGCACCCATTTTGACCGTCTTTCCGCCCTGATCGAAACAGAAAAAGAGACAATTGTAGCAGGAGGAATTACAGACAGCGTTACGATGAAAATAGCCCCCACCCTTTTTGATGGTGTCGCATGGGAATCACCCCTCATGCAGGAAGAACTGTTCGGGCCTTTGCTGCCGATTATTGAATGGGATGTTGAAGCCGATATCCGGGACCGCATTCTTTCCCGTCCCCGGCCCCTTGCCCTGTACGTATTCAGCAGGGACAAAGAACGCATCCGCCGGCTCACACAGAGCATTCCCTTCGGCGGGGGCTGTGTCAACGACACAATCATGCATGTTGCTTCGCACAGCCTTCCCTTCGGCGGTACCGGTGAAAGCGGAATGGGCAGCTATCACGGCCGCCGCAGCTTTGAAACCTTTAGCCGCGAAAAACCGGTACTGTCAAAACCGGCGCTGTTTGATCTTCCACTCCGGTATCCTCCGTTCGAAGGAGTCTACCGGCGCTTCCGGCGGTTTCTTTGAACAAGATGCTGCGGCAGGCTTTTTTAAAAGGCTTGCCAGCCTTTGGCATCGATACCCTCTACCCAACGGCGGGCCCAGTAGCGGGCGCCGTCTGCATCATGTTCCTGCCAGTTTCCGCACATAACAGGATCGCGGCCGGGAATTTCCTCTTCGACAGGCCACTGCCCTACCTTTACAAGAACCGTCCGCAGCTTTGCGGCTATCTCCGCCTCGCTGACAGCACCGAACACAGTAAGATAAAAACCGGTACGGCAGCCCATCGGTGAAAAATCAATTACACCATCCAGTTCATCCCTGATATACTCGGCAATTAAATGCTCAAGGGTATGTATGGCTGAATTCGGCAGGACCTCGGTATTGGGCTGACAAAACCGGACATCATACTTGGTAACAACATCTCCGGCCGGTCCGGTCTTGGTTCCGGCAATACGGACATAGGGTGCTCGTACCTTTGTATGATCAAGACTGAAACTTTCCACATTACGGGATTCAAGCATATATCACCTCCAGCATCGCAATAACAAGGGCCGCGCTGATGCGGGCCGCTTTGGGCGAGAATTCTTCATAGGAAAGATGGGCTTCAGTACCGGCAAGATCCGATATACTGCGAAGAACAACAAAGGGTATCTTGTTCACTGTACATACGTGAGCAACGGCAGCACCTTCCATCTCGACACAGGCCGGTGCAAAAAGATCAATAATCCTTTTACGAGCAGCAGGATCCGATACAAATAAATCACCAGAAGCAACTCTACCTGCAAGCAAACGGTGACTTTGTCCGGTATCTTCCTGAAGTGCAACAGCTGCAGCCCGTTTTTCCCAGGCGCGCTGAACAGCAGCTATCATTGCCTGATCCGCACTATAAAACGGCGAATCTGTTCCGGGAACCTGACCGGGGACGTATCCAAAAAAAGTCGCATCCATATCATGCTCTACGGTATCGGTGGAAACAACCATATCAAGAACAGACAGGCTTTCTGCAAGCCCGCCGGCAACCCCGGTATTGATTATTCGTTCCGCCTTATAAACAGAAATCAGAATCTGTGTGCACAGGGCAGCATTTACCTTGCCTATTCCGCAGCAGACAACCACAACAGGGGCCCCCTGTATCAATCCGCTATGAAATCCGCAGCCGCCATGGTGTTCAATTCTGCAGTCCATCATTTCCGAGGTAAGAAGAGTTACCTCCTGCTGTTCAGCTCCAATTATTCCAGTAACAGACAAAAACTACTCCTTTTGTGCTTCCAGATATCCGGACACAGATTCAATAAGCTGTTCAAGCTCATCGCGTACAACCGGGAACAGCCGGTCAATGATAGCAGTGTTATCTGCAGTTATTGCCTGTTCCAGCTCGCGTGCATGCCTGGGTATTTCCGTTCCGCCAATATTTGCAATACTGCTTATAAGGGCGTGTACTGCGGTTCGGAACGCTTCCTTATCTTCGCCGGTTCGGCCCTGTTCTATCCTGTCAAGCATCTTGGGCCCGGAACGGGCAAAAACACCCAGAATCATTTCAAGGTTTTTTTCAGAACCGGTATACATAATGCCCTGCTGCTTATCAAGCCCGGGTATCCAGACAGCTCCCTTTTCCGATAATCCTTCATCGGCGGTTATGCCAATCCCGGCTGTGGTGGTTCCGGGTGAAACAGTGGTAATTGATGCGGTTCCGGGTGCTCCGGTGCCGGTATGGCTTGATGAACTGGCAGGACTTTCCTCCCCGCCTTTTTTCCAGCATTCTTCCGGCAACCACCGCCGCAGACAGGATTGAAATGCGTTATACCCGACAGGTTTGAATAAGTGATCGCAAATTGCAACATCCAGATACGCCTGTTCGTAGCTTTCCGGACTGTTAGCTGTCAGTGCAACCACCGGTACGTGTGCGTTAATACCGCCCATAGCCCTCAAGCGACGGGTGGTTTCAATCCCGTCTATACCGGGCATACGGTGATCCATGAAAACAAGATCATAGCGTCGGGCTGCAAGCTGCTCGAGCGCATCAAATCCGTCCTCCGCTTCATCAACCTGTATATCAAAGGTTTGCAGAAAGCCGAGCGCTACCTTACGATTAACAGTACTGTCATCAACAACCAAAATTCGTGCATCAGGTGCCCGCAGATTATCCAGCTGCCTGCCCGGGACTGCAGATTTAGATTCATTAAGGGTACCGGCAAAATCAACCGTGCGACCGCCAATCCAGTCCAGAAAAACCGGCAGCATCAACGGTTTGAACAGGCAATCGATGTCCGGCAGTCGTTCCCCGTCTGTCAAATCCGAAAGGCTCATCAATGCAAGGCTACGCATGGTACTGTCAGGCCGACGGCACTCGCATACACAGTCATACCCGCCTTTAAATTCCACCAGGCAATGAGTATAGGCATTCTTTTGTGCCAGATGGAAACGGAGCTGCTCAAGATCTGTACAAATCGTTACACCGGAATCAAGCCAGGCAGCCATACGTCGTATGGAATCCAGGATTGCAGGGTCGCGATCATATACCAGCAAGCGCACAGCGCCTGCTTCAGGAATAACTGAAACAGGAGGTGTCCCCGGTTCGACATCCTGGCTGATTTCGGCGGTGAATACCGAACCCGCCCCATCCGCACTGTCCAGGCGTATGGAACCGGCCATCATCCGGGCCAGATTGTAGCAGATAGAAAGCCCCAGGCCGGAGCCCTCAATACCACGGTCGACCGCACCGTCAAAACGGGTAAATCTGGAAAACAGCAGATGTTGTTTATCCCGGGGGATTCCGATACCGGTATCTGCAACAGACATAATAAGGCGGACATGCCCTGAACCGGCAGTTTCAACGTGAATCGACAAGGATACAGAACCCTGTTCCGTAAATTTTACCGCATTATTCAACAGATTTATCAGGATCTGTTTAATCCGTATCTCGTCCCCGATCATCACCGAAGGAATATCAGGCTCAAGATTTACCGTCAATGAAAGTTCTTTTTCATGCGCCTTAACCCGTACCAGATTGACTACATCAGTTAAAAGCGATTCAAATCGCCAGGGTGAGCGGTTCAAGGACAAGGAGCCTGCTTCCATCCTTGAAAAATCAAGAATGTCATTGATAATTCCCAGCAACATCGCCGCCGAAGAACGGATATGAGTTATATAGTTTTGTTGCTCAG
>CAZXJV010000034.1:0-27883 GCA_964641135.1 uncultured Treponema sp.
CGGACCCTTGTATTCCTTCCATCCTGCCCTTCGTACTTGCCCAAAATCCCGAGCCTTGAATACCTTCAAGATTTTCAGATACATGCCCCATAAATCCTGAGGCCTGGATGCCGTTTATTGCACGGTTGGTTACCATGAACGGGCTTATGGAAGCACGCACACGGGAGCTTATTGTTCCAGGGTACATGATGCCGGGTACCAGACTGAAAGACAGAGGTATCCATTCGTCATCTGCAGAACTGCGTACACTTGCAGTGTTTTGTTCAACCGGTTCATCTCCGCGTGCCCGTCCCTGAATTCGGGGTGCATTAGTAAAGCTGCCGCTTTCCAGTGTCAGCCGTTCTCCCCGGGCAAGAAGAACAGTGCTTTGACGGGTAGTATTCCCGTGCAGCACAGTTACTACATAATTTCCTGAAGGCAGACCCAGGGCCAGCGCGGTTCCACCGACCTTGGTTATTTCGGAAACGAGAAGTCCTGACACAGTACGGATAAAATAACGGCCTTCCGCTGTTTCCGGAAAAATCATAACAGCGTCTGCATCATTTATATCAGTCAGTACAAGATCCCCCGAGCCGACAAGGGTAATATTGTAGGAAGGATGCTGCGGGCCGACCGGACTGAGCTGGGTCTGACGGAGAGTATCATTAAAGGCATAATGATATAATTCATTGAGAGATACCTTGCCGTCGCCGGATGTATCTGCAGCTCCGCGCAAGCCGGTTACCAATGCCTGTGTAAAGATTGATGCCTGAATTCGGTCAGATTCAAGGGATGCCTCGGTAGCTGAGCTTGATGAAAGATATGCATGTCCCTGAACTACAGAAGAATCATCCATCAGAAACGGTTTGTCCCTTGTTCCGCCTTTTGCGCGTACAAAATTACCAGAAAAACAGGAATCCAGCATTACAACATGGACATCAGTGGGTACACGGGTAAGTGCGGTTTTTAATGCGCTGTATTCATAACGGTCTGGTCCAAGAAGAAATGCCTGTTCATCCGAGTGTCCCGAATAATAGAAGATAAACTCGGTACGGCGGGCTCTTCCTGTATTTGCCTTGATGCGGAGCGCGAAAGATTCAAAGGCTTCATCAATTTGGTCCTTTGTGGGTTCAATCAAGATCATGCTGTGTTCGTCCCGGACACCACCGATTTCTTTCATCGTGGTAGCTATGCGATGTGCATCCGAAATTGCGTAACGCAACAGTTCGCGTTCTGTTCCGCCGTTATTTGCGGCTACATACAAAGCATAGCGTTCAACCGGAAGGGGTTGTACAGCGAATGCAAGACTGCACAGTAACAGCAAAAGGAAAGCAATACAGTATTTGCAGGCGGTAAAATGCGCCTTTAGCGTATTATTACAGGTCATTGTGTGGCCTCTCTTTTCAGTAACAGAATATCTGCGCTGCGTATTCCTCGGGGCAGAATTGAGTTGAGCCGGAAGGCTCCGGAGGAATCGGCAAGTGCAGCCCGTGAAAGGGCTATTTTAATCTCTGCCAGCTGGAACGGATTGTCAGCAGTCAGAAACAGAAACCGTTCGAAGTGAGGGGCGTTATCAAGACGATAGGAGTATCCCAGAGCAAATTCAACGCCGGTAACAAGCGGTGCGCTTTGCGGACCCACCTCCGGGTAATGTTGGGTTACCAGTCCATTCCCGTCAACCGAAAGGATCGCTCCCCATCTGTCGCGGACAGCAAGGTACCTGATTTGAAGAACATCGTTTTCTGATATTGTTGTGTTGTTTGCAAGCAATTCAGCCGAGGTTCCTGTCTTTCGGTATACCTGCAGTGCAACGCCGTTTCCTTTAAGGCGGAATCCGTGCAAGGGGTCATGGGAATCAAGACCGGGAGAACCGACGGGAAACACGGTAAACACTGCAAGGAGAACCGCTGCAGCTGCAGCAAGACCACCAGTTGCGGTAAAGAACACGCGTGTCCTGAATACAGTGTGCCGTTTGCCTGCACAATGATGTTTTGCATCGGTATTGACGGTTTTGGTATTGAAAGTGGATGTAAGACGGGTCTGTATTGCCTCTTTCATTTTGTCGGGCGGGTACCGGTTCAGGATTTCCTGGTTGGATGCACGAAGCTCGTTCAGGGCTGTTTCCAGCTCGGGGTCATTCAATTCGCCGGCCGGGTGTGATACGGCTTCACCGAGAAGCATCTGCTCAAGTTGAATCTGGGGTCTTTTCATTGTGTGCTCCCTCACAGGCCAGTGCCCGTTTACGCAGGGTTGAAAGCCGCTTGCGTATGCCGGACACCGACATCTGCATCTGTTTCGCTGTCTCCTCAAGGGTTAATCCGTCCACATAATGCAGCACGGCCATGGTGCGGGTATCCTCGGGAGCATGAGCGAAAATGTAATCAAGAACACTGGCGGTATCGGTGACTTCTTCGTGATTACGGACATTGTCGGCCAGACTTTCCAGCACAAGATCGACCCGGGGAGATTGCCGAAGGCGGTTTGACCGGATTTTGTTCAGACAAACCGTCGTCGCGATCGTGTAAAAGAAGCTGGCACAGACCGTAGATACCCGTTCCCGTCGTTCAATAACGCGGACAAATACGTCCTGCATTGCATCAAGCGCCTGATCTTCGTCACTCAGAAGAAACCGGCACCGGCGCAGCACCATGGGGCCGAACTTTGTGTAGAGGCTCTCAAAATCGCTCAGTTGCAGTGTTCTGCCTGTTTCCATGCGCTACGTTTTCCTGTGTTCAGTAATGTAACACGGCCTGTTATCGTTTCTGTCCCCTGCCGGTCAAAAAAAAGTGTTGCACAAAGATTACTCCCATCCAAAGGTTGCAGGCGGTTTGTTGGTGATATCGTAATAAACGGCGTCAACAAAACCGAGATCTGCGATGCGTGTGATCATACGCGACAGGAGCATCAGGTCAAGATGTGCAAAACGGGCAGTCATTACATCTTCGGAGACTACCGGCCGCAAAACAATGCTGCAGTGACCGTTTGTTGCCGCCATGGGAAGATTGATTGTTAAATGCTGGAATATTTTTGTATACCATCCGGATTTTTTCATTTCATCAAGAATAATGGCGTCAACTTCACGAGTCTGATCCAGACGTGGACGGTCGCACCAGGCTTCCTGGAGCGTCAGGGCTGAATTCTCTGTTGCGGTATACAGCTCCAGTATTGTGCGGTTTACATCGATTGATGAATTGGTAATCATCGAGGATGCGCTTTCCAGTTCGCACCACAGGGGAAAGTTGTTCAAAATATCTGAAAACCGCAGAACTGCAGGATGGCGGTAGGTACGGAAGTCGCCCTGGACACCTACAGATTTTACCGGCAGCACATCGATTCCCGTCAAGCGGGGAAGACCGGCTGAACATGGGGGTTCACATGCTGTAAAATGACCTGAAAGATCAAGTACACCAAGCCGTGTGCGGATTGTATTCACATCGTCCGTATCTTGTTCCGCCTTATTATGGCACAGGACGTTGATTGAAAGACCGGGGCCGGGGAAGGGATGACGAAAAACCAGTTCATCTGAAAGACCGATTTTTTTGCCGATATTTCGTACTTCATCCTTGTACAGATCTTTCAGCGGTTCAATAATAAGCCCGCGTTCAATAAGAGCCTGTATACCGTCAACCCGGTTGTGGTGTGTTTTGATGACATGACTGTTTTTTGTGCCGCCCGATTCAATAATGTCCGGGTACAGAGTCCCCTGACCAAGGAGCCATTCGTTTTCATCAAGGTTAAGCCGTTTGACAACGGTATCGCGAACCGTAATAAATGTCTCTCCGACAGCTTTGCGTTTTTTTTGCGGGTCGGATTCATGAAACACTGCAGCCAGGAAGGCTTCACTGGCGTCTTCAACAATAAAATTATTAAACCCGAAATCGCGGTATCTATCAGCAATTATATTGCTTTCATCATTGCGCATGAAACCGTTGTCTATGTGAAGACCGAGAACACGATCCTGCCCCAGTGCCTTGTTGAGAAGCGCGAATGCAACCGTGGAATCAACGCCGCCTGAAAGAAAGAGAAGGACCTTGCGTTTGTTTGTTCCATCCGGTCCGTCTGCTGTATCCCTGATAGAGTGCATGATCTGTTCAAGAACCTGATCCTGGCTCCAATTTTGTTTCATGCCGCAGATTCCTGCGAAGTTTTTCAGGATGCGGTCACCCTGAAGGGTATCTTTGACTTCAATATGACATTGCAGGCTGTAGCGTTTTTTTTCCAGGTTTTGCAAGGCCGCGTAGGGGCAGTCCTTTGTGACAGCGATTATCTGGAAACCTTCGGGTAAAGAGGTTACCCCGTCCTGATGGCTCATCCAGACCCGGGAAGGCATCTCTATTCCATCAAAAAGAGGACTCGAAGGCAGTGTTTTTCCGTCCGGTGTTCTTGTTAAAAGACTGGCTAATCCGAATTCTCCGACAGCTGCCTTTTCGACACGTGCGCCGTACTCCCGGGCCATCAGCTGATGACCGTAGCACAGGCCGAGCATTGGTATATCAAGAGCGAGAATGGCGTTGTTAAAGTCGGGAATGTGTTCTTCATACACTGATGAAGGTCCACCGGAGAAAATGATGCCACGGGCATCTGCAAGAGCTTCGACATCAGCCGAAGGCTGAGCTATCTCGGTATAAAAGCCAAGCAGACGCAAACGCTTGGCAATTAGATGGGCATACTGGCTGCCGAAATCAAGAACTATGATCTTTTCGTTTATCATGGCCAAGCGTATCAAAAAAAACTAAAAAAGTGAAGGGTGCCTGACTAAAACCGGGACTTGTACAGGGTTGTACCGGCTTTCATGTTATCAGATTTTACGATATAATAATGCGTATGAAATCTTTTTTTAGAAGCCATCCTGTACGGACGATAGGTGTTTTTTTAGTTTTTTCAGCAACGCTTCATCTGGTGCTGTTATTGATTCATTCTTTTATAAAGGGTGATTTCTCACGTTTTAATTTTTTCAAGATTTTGGAATTTAACTTGTTCTTTCCGCAAATAGGTGAGGGACCGCTCAGTTTTATTCTTTCCACTCTGGTTATCACCGGGTTGTTAACCCTGATATATTTCGTGCTACCCCGGCGGCGAACTAAATCCTCCGAGTGATCCATGAAGAAACTGCGTGCGCTGTTATTCAGCAGATTATTGCTCGTTGCAGTTGCCCTGATCGCGCAAGCAGTTTTCTTTTCAGCCTTGATAGTGGTTTTCTATAACCGGCTTCATATCTTTTATGCAAGCAGCCTTTTGATCAGTGCAGCTGTGATTATCGGTATTGTAAGCGGTAACCGTAATCCGGCCTACAAGCTTGCCTGGGTTATACCGATACTGCTATTTCCTGTTTTCGGCGGTATTTTTTATATCTTTATCGGTCATAACCGTTTAACCAGGCGGACACGGAAACGCCTGACTGAAATACTGCATCGCAGTTTCGAGGCATTACCCGAACTCGCTGACACGATCCCTCCGGGAATACAAACCTCTTTTCTGGATAATCTGGTTACTCATCAAAGCCGTTACCTTGCAGAATATGCACAAAGTCCGCTTTGTCCTCATACACGCTCGTTGTATCTTCCTGACGGTGAAACCAATTTTCAATACCTGCTTGACGAGTTGCGCAAAGCACAGCGCTATATTTTTATGGAATACTTCATTATCACACCGGGAAAGATGTGGGATGCGATACTTGAAGTTCTGACCGAGAAAGCTGCATCCGGAGTTGATGTACGCCTTATTTATGACGATGTCGGCTGTCTGCCCAGTCTGAGTGCCGGGTACCCGAAGAAATTAAAAAAGCTGGGTATCAGGTGTGCAGTGTTCAATCCGGTTCGGCCTATTTTACATACATCCCTGAATAATCGGGATCATCGAAAAATAACAGTGATTGACGGCACTACCGCTTTTACCGGTGGCATCAATCTTGCGGATGAATATATAAACGCTATAAGTCCTTTCGGACACTGGAAGGATGCGGGAATCATGTTGACCGGGGATGCAGCATGGAGTTTTACCGTTCTGTTCCTGGGAATGTGGGACTTTCTTGCCGGTGAAGATAAACCCTGGTCCTGGTACCGTTTTTCACAGGAATCCGGTCCCGGTGACGGACTTGTGCAGCCCTTTGCCGACACACCCCTGGACAACGAGTCTGTCGGTGAAAACGTCTATCTCAACATGATTCTGAAAGCTTCGGACTATCTGTATATAACCACACCCTACCTGGTAATCGATAACGAGATGCTGACAGCGCTGACTCTTGCAGCGAAATGCGGCCTGGATGTCAGAATAATGACGCCGGGGCGGTGCGATAAATGGTATGTGCATGCTGTTACCCGTTCCTGGTATAAAACCTTGTTAGAAAGCGGCATCAGGATCTTTGAATACAGTCCGGGGTTTATTCATTCAAAAACCTTTGTCGCAGATGACCGCTACGGTGTCGTAGGCACCATAAACATGGATTTCCGCAGTTTATATCTGCATTTTGAATGCGGGGTGTGTCTGTATCACAGCAGTGCAGTGCTGGAAATCAGGCGGGACTTTCTGGAAACGGCTCAGCGCTGTACAGAGATAACACTGGAGAGCATTAAAACCCTTCCTTTGTCTGCGCGTCTTCTGGGCCGTTTCCTGCGAATTTTTGCACCCCTGATGTAAAGACCCCTCACTCCACAGTAACGCTTTTTGCCAGATTGCGCGGTTTATCCGGATCAAGACCCCGCTGGACTGCACAGTAGTATGCATACAGCTGCGCAGGAATTACCGAAAGAATTGGAGTAAGGGCGTCAATCGTGCGCGGAATGCGGAATATTTCATCAGCAGTGTTGTCAAAGTAGGGTTCATCTTCGAAGGTGATGACCAGTGCTGTAGCTCCTCTTGCTTTGACTTCTTTGATGTTGGAGTCCATCTTGTCAAAAAGGGCGCTTTGCGTGCAGATTGCGACTACCAGGGTTGACTCATCCACGAGCGCAATCGGACCGTGCTTTAATTCTCCGGCTGCGAATGCCTCCGAGTGTGTGTAGCTGATTTCTTTAAGCTTCAGCGCACTTTCAAGGCTGATGGCAAAGTCAAAAAGACGACCCATAAAAAAAGCCTTTGTCTTGTTGAATTGGCGCGCAGCAAACCGCTGAATATCATCCTTGTTTGACAAGATCCGTTCAGCAAGTGCCGGAAGCCCTTCCAGCGCATCTATATGTGCTGCAACGGCAGCTTCATCCAGGATGCCCCTGAGGGCACCGAACTTTAAAGCTATCAGATTAAGGCACAACAGCTGGGTCGTAAACGCCTTTGTGCTGGCAACTGCTATTTCTGGACCTGCCCAGGTATACATAACCAGGTGGGCTTCCCGCGCCAGGGTAGAACCGACTGCATTTGTGATTGCGATTATCCTGCAGCCGGCTTTTTTTGCCATCCGCATTGCAGCAAGGGTATCAGCAGTTTCTCCGGACTGGCTGATGATGATGAAGATGTCTGTAGGATCAAAGATCGGTTCACGGTAGCGGTATTCACTTGCTATGTCAACGTCGACCGGAATACGGGCAAAGTGTTCAAATACATATTTCCCTACCATGGCTGCATGCCAGGCTGTCCCGCAGGCAGTTATTACAACCCGGTGAGCGGCTGCCCAGCTGTTGTCAAATCCGATCTCTTCAAGGTTGATGGTTTTGTGAGCATAGGTTTTGATGCGGGCGCGCAGGGTGTCAGTGAGGGCCTTGGGTTGCTCGTGAATTTCTTTTAGCATGAAGTGCTCATACCCGCCTTTTTCAGCGGCGGCTACATCCCACTCGATATGGGTTGTGTTTTTTTGCACAGGTTTTCCGTCCGAGTCGTAAAACTCCACGCGATCGCGGAACAGTACCGCTATCTCCCTGTCATCCAGATAGTACACTTCGCGTGTGTATTCCAGCAGTGCCGGAACATCGGATGCGATCAGGTTTTCTCCTGTGCCTGCTCCGATAACAAGAGGGCTGTCCTTTCGAACGGCTACTATGCGATCAGGATTGTTCAGGGCGATCACTCCCAGTGCGTACGACCCTTCAAGTTTTAAAAGAGCAGATTGCACAGCCGCCAGAAGGTCGCCGGAATAATAAAAATCTATCAGGTGAGCAATGACCTCGGTGTCAGTCTGGCTGCGGAAGGTTACACCTTCGTCTTCAAGGAAGGAACGCAGCTTCGCATGATTTTCTATAATTCCGTTGTGAACGACCGCTATCTGGCCTGAAACGTTGGTGTGAGGATGACTGTTCACATCCGAAGGTTCTCCGTGGGTAGCCCAGCGGGTATGCCCGACTCCGAGGCTGCCGGTAATAATTTCGGTAGCGATTTTTTCTTCAAGGCAGCGCAGTGCTCCCTTCGCCTTGCGGACAACAAGTCCGCTGTCATTAAGAACAGCGATGCCGGCAGAATCGTATCCGCGGTATTCCAGTTTTTTAAGGGCGTTTATAAGGACCGGGGTGGCTTCTTCGTCACCGATATATCCGACAATTCCACACATATACTCACCTCATCATGAATAAAAAAAGTATCACAGCTGTTCGTCATATGAAAGGGGTTCGGCATTATTTTTTCTTCGCAGGTAATCAGCTATCATGCGCAGCGCCCGCCGCGATGTTTCTCCGTCAACCTCGATGGTTTCCTGAAAGATTGACGCCGGTAGTTCAAGAAGTTCGCAGTCAGTAAGTGTTAGCGCTGTCGCGGTTCGGGATCCGCCTATCAAACTGGAAAACTCGCCGAAGATACGGCCCTGTCCCGCTTCAAACACCTGGTTCGGCATACGGATGGATACGTGTCCGCTCCACACATAAAACAGCGAGGTAGAATCATCTCCGATCGCAAACAGGACGGTGTTGGCCGGAACACGGCGCATAAAACGCGTGTGAAATATCAACGGATACTGGAAGAAGATACGCCGCAGCTGTTTAAACGGATCAGGATCATCATAGGCAGGCAGCAGATACAGCTGGGCAAGTACAAAGCTGTCCAGAAACTGGCTGATGTAAATAAATTGGGCAAAGAACAGGAAAAGAAAAAAGAATACATACACTTCCAGCAGGAGAACAATTACGTTGCTGAGAATGCCGTAGACCAGGTTGTAACGCGACATGTTGATGAAGGTTCTGAACAGGGCTTGTATCACTGCCAGGGCGATGGTGCAGGAAAGTGCAGCAGAAATACAGCTTGCTGTACGCGGCCGTGTCCGGGGTGTTAAAAGATATACAAGAAACAGAAAGACACAGATGATGGCCAGCGGAACAAAACGGAACAGGTTTTTTATCAGGGAGGAAACAAACGGTGAAAGCAGTTGACGGGACAGATCTGAGGCAAAAAACGCGTTACCGGCAGAAACCAGCAGGGTCATAATGACGATCAGAATGACCAGAAGCGCCTCTCCTGCGATTACAACCAGGTTTTCCTTTATAGGCTTGCCTTTTCCGCGTTTCCGCCAGATTATTCTGACCCCATGCTGGATGCTTGCAAAGAAGCGCCTGGCCATCCAGAAGATGGAAATACCGATAATGACTTCAAAAATACCGATCGTCTTGAAGGCCATCACTGACTCGAAATAGGGCCTGATGTCAAAAGAGGCGCTGAACACCTCATTGGTTTGCAGCAGGTTCATCAAGTAGTCCGGTGATGCATTAAAAAAACGCAACAGTATGACCAACACCATAAGCAATACCGGCAGGGCGGACAGCAGAAAGCTGTAAGCCCCGGCTGAGGCATAGGTAAACAGGTCATTAGCCATAAAGGCATTCCAGGCAATATACAGCCTTTGAAGCATGCTTATTGTATGATTGGTTTTGCGGCCCATCAGGGCCAGTATATCCTGATTCGCAAGGCTCAGGGAAGCGGTGAACTCCGTTCTCCCTGATGATAGCCGGGTGGTTCCTTCAGTATGTACCTTCCCTGACAGTTTGCCCCCTTGCAATTTTGTATATTTATGTAATAAACTGGTATAAAATTGCATGGACAGAAATGGTACTTCGGCGCGTGAATACCCTGCCTGTCCGACATAAGGAGACGCGAATGACTACACTGCGCGGAGCTTTTACCGCTCTGATCACCCCCATGAACGCTGACGAGTCCGTTGATTTTGATGGATTCCGCCGTCTGGTCCGGTATCAGCTGGAAAACGGTATCTCCGGACTGCTCACCCTCGGTACCACCGGTGAAACACCGACCCTGACCGAAGATGAGGAGGTCAAGCTGATCGAGATCACCATGGCCGAGGCCGGTGGTAAGGTTCCGGTTATCATCGGAGCGGGCAGCAATTCTACACAGGATGCTGTCAAGTATGTCAAACGCGCCAAACAGATGGGAGCCGACTATGCACTGGTCGTGACTCCCTACTATAACAAGCCAACTGATGAGGGTGTGTATCGACACTTTGCCGCCTGCGCAGAAGTCGGTATACCCATCATTGTCTATAATATTGCCGGCCGGACCGGAAAGAACATATCCACACCGCTTTTAACCCGGATTGCGACCGGTCTGCCCAATATTGCAGGTGTCAAGGAGGCTTCCGGTGACATGGCCCAGATGATGGATGTAATTGCGGCCATCCTGCCGGTTCGTCCTGATTTTACGGTTCTTTCCGGAGATGATGCTTTGACCCTGCCTTTGGCAGCGCTTGGCGGACACGGGGTTATTTCTGTGCTGTCGAATATCGCTCCCCGCGAAATGACCGAACTGGCCATGGCTGCGGTTACCGGCGATATGACTAAAGCCCGCGAGTTGCACTATCGGCTCATGCCGGCCTTCCGTGCGGCCTTCATCGAAACCAATCCGGTACCGCTTAAGGCTGCCATGAACATGAAGGGCCTGCCTGCAGGTACGCTCAGATTGCCGATGTGCCCATTGATGCCGGAAAACGAACCAAAAGTCAAATCCGCCTTTCAGGCTGCCGGTCTTATATAACGGTCAAGAAAACAGGAGACACAGATACATGAACAAGAAGATACCCGTTGGAATCCTCGGTGCTACCGGTGCCGTTGGACAGAACTACATCCACCTTTTGCAGGATCACCCCTGGTTTGAGGTATCCTGGCTTGCCGCCAGCCCCCGTTCTGCCGGTAAAACCTACCGCGAGGTCGTTGAAAGCCGCTGGCTTCTTGGCGCGAACATCCCCGAAGCAGTCCGGGATCTCGTTATTGCAGATGCCAATGAACCTGCCACCGCCGTCGGCAAATGCCGCTTTGTTTTCAGCGCCCTTGAGCTTGATTCAAAAGATGAAATCAAGGCTCTGGAAAATGCCTATGCTGCTCTCGGTATCCCGGTTGTTTCCAATGCCAGTGCCCACCGGTGGACCGACAATGTTCCGATGCTTATTCCGGAGATTAATCCGGATCATATCGAGGTGATCAACGCACAGCGAAAGGCCCACGGCTGGGAGACGGGCTTCGTGGCTGTCAAGCCTAATTGCTCGCTTCAGAGTTATATGACCCCGGTGTGGGCTTTGATACAGGCGGGTTACGAGGTCAAGCGGATGTTTGTAACAACCCTTCAGGCTGTTTCAGGTGCCGGTTATCCGGGCGTACCGAGTCTTGATATGATAGACAACATTGTGCCTTTCATTGGCGGTGAAGAAGAAAAAAGCGAAAAAGAGCCGCTCAAGATTTTCGGAACCCTGCAGGATGGAAAGATTGTAAATGCTGCCGGCCCCCTGGTTGCTGCACATTGCAACCGCGTCCCCGTCATTAACGGCCATACTGCCTGTGTAAGCCTTGAATTCGGTGAGCGTAAACCCGCTCTTGAAGAAATTGAGCGTATATGGACTGAATTCAGGGCACTGCCGCAGGAAATGGGTTTGCCCTTTGCACCCAGGCAACCGATTATCGTGCGCAAGGAGGCAAACCGTCCCCAGCCCCGCCGCGACCGTGACGAGGATAAGGGTATGGCTGTATCTGTGGGCCGCCTTCGCCCCTGTCCACTGTTTGATGTACGCTTTGTCGGCCTTTCGCACAATACGGTGCGCGGAGCAGCAGGCGGCGGAATTTTGAATGCGGAGCTCCTGGCCGCAAAGGGGTATTTTGAATGAACCGTAGAACCTTTCCCTTGGACAAGGCCAACCTCGAGCGACTTGTGTGCGAATACCCGACACCCTTTCATCTGTATGATGAAGCAGCAATCAGGGATCATGCCAGGCGTTTTATGAAAGCCTTCGGTCGTTTCCCCGGTTTCCGGGAATACTTTGCGGTAAAGGCCTGTCCGAATCCCTATTTGCTGAAAATCCTTGCCAGTGAAGGACTTGGTGCAGACTGTTCGAGTATGGCAGAGTTGATCCTTGCACAGAAGGCCGGCCTGACCGGTGAAATGGTGATGTTTACCAGTAACGAAACCCCCGAGCAGGAATATATCTATGCCAACCTGATGCATGCGGTTATCAATCTGGATGACATCACCCATATCGATTATCTGGATACGGCCCTCGGCGGTCTGCCGGAGCTGATATGCTTCCGGTACAATCCGGGGCCCCTGAAAGACGGCAACGCATTGATCGGTAAACCCGAAGAAGCCAAATACGGTTTGACCCGTGAGCAGATTTTTGAAGCCTATGCCGAGTGTAAGGCCCGCGGAGCCCAGCGTTTTGGACTGCATACAATGGTTGCCTCAAACGAACTGAATCCCGACTATTTTATCGAAACCGCCGAAATTCTGTTCCGGCTGGCTGCAGAATTAAAAGAAAAAACCGGTGTTGCGGTTGAATTTATCAATCTGGGCGGTGGCATCGGCATTCCCTACCGGCCTGATCAGAAGGCGGTGGACTACGATTATATCGCTGACGGCATCGAAAGGCAGGTTGCATCCATTCTGAAACCTGCAGGCCTCGGTTCTGTACGGCTGTGCTTTGAAAGCGGACGGCCTTTTACCGGTCCGTACGGCTGGCTGGTAACACGGGCTATCCATGAAAAACACACCTACCGGGATTATATCGGTGTTGATGCCTGTATGGCAGACCTTATGCGGCCCGGTATGTATGGAGCCTGGCATCATATCAGTGTTGCCGGGAAGGAAGATGCCCCGGTTGTAAAAACCTATGACGTTGTCGGCTCCTTGTGCGAAAACAACGACAAATTTGCAGTTCAACGAGAGCTTCCTGAAATCGAGCGGGGTGACCTGGTAATCATTCATGATGCCGGGGCACACGGAAGGGCAATGGGATTCAATTACAACGGTAAACTTCGTTCCGGCGAATTGTTGCTGCGTCAGGACGGAACGGTTGTCGAGATCCGCCGCCGCGAAACGCTGGATGACTATTTTGCGACACTGGATTTCAAGAAGCTGACATCGTTCAAGGCGTGACCCTGCAAGACCGGCCGATACCCTGGCCGGTCTTTTTTTACGTAAAAAAACGCTCATTCAGGCATTTTACCATTCTCTTTTTACGTGGCGTGAAAACGTTTTCGCAGAAAAAGATAAAAAAAAGGTAAAATTTAACCGGTTTACTCCCGGTTTCAGACGCAGTTCAGAATTGACTTCCTGATAATCTGTTGTAGCATGAGTACAGGAGGAGTCTATGAAAAAATATCTGTGGCTGATTGCTGGCTTGTTCTTGCTGTTTTCGTGTTCCAACAATGCGATTGATACCGCAAACGCCGATTTTGCTGTAACGGGCGAAACCTCGCGTGCCTATGGTGGAAGCACCACGGTAACCGATGTATTGCTGCAGGGTTTCCACTGGACCAGCTGGCAGTATGGAACCTGGAATATTATCCGTAATAACGCAACCGCGATAAAAAACGGTGGCTTCACAATGGTCTGGCTGCCGCCGGCTTCACGGGCTGCCGACAATACCGGCTATCTGCCCAATGAATGGCGCAACTACAATTCAAAGCACGGAACCGCCTCCCAGCTTCAGGCAGCATTGAATGCCTTGAATAATGCCGGTGTAAAACCGATTGGTGATATAGTTATCAATCATCGGGTAGGTACCACTAACTGGGCAGATTTTACAAACCCGGCTTTCTCGGACAACCGTGCAGCTGTTACCCGCAACGATGAATGGGGCCAGGGAACCGGTGCCTGGGATACAGGAACTAATTATAATGCCGGCCGGGATCTTGATCATACCAATTCAAATGTACGATCAACAATCTCCAGCTGGATGAACCAGATGAAGAGTATGGGCTACAAAGGCTGGCGCTATGACTACGTTCATGGTTTTTCCGGCAGCTATATCGGAACCTATAATGATGCTACCAAACCGTACTTCTCTGTTGGTGAGCTGTGGCCTGATATCGTAGGCGATTATTATGCTTCCGGCAACAACGTTAATTATCATCGTCAACGCCTTATGGACTGGATCAATGCAACAGGAAACAAATCTGCCGCCTTTGACTTCACTACCAAGTGGCAGTTAAGCCTTGCAGTTTCACGCAACGAGTACTGGCGCATGCGCGATCCGAATGGCAAGGCTATCGGTGCCATTGGCTGGTGGCCGCAGATGAGTGTTACCTTCCTTGACAACCATGATACCGGTCCTTCAACCGGCGGTGGCGGACAGAATCACTGGCCATTCCCGTCTAATAAGGTTGAAGAAGGCTATGCCTATATCCTGACCCATCCTGGAACCCCGACTGTATACTGGCCCCACTATTTTGACTGGGGAACCGGGCTGCAGGGCAAGATCCGCACACTTATTGCTATTCGCAAGGAAAAAGGCGTGCGCTCTACCAGTTCTTTGAGCATTCAGCGTTCGGAAACCGGCCTGTATGCAGCAATCATTAACGGCAATGTTGCCATGAAAATGGGTCCGAACAGCTGGTCCCCGGGATCAGGCTGGACATTGCGGACAAGCGGCACCAACTGGGCCGTATGGACCAAGTAATCGATACAGATACGTCTGTATTGAGACCCGGAAACAGGGAGGCTGACCCTGTTTCCGGATAGAGGAAAAAAGGGCGCGGATACCAACAGGTATCCGCGTTTTTTTTTGATGTTGTCCCGGGATTTCAATAAAACAACAATATTGATAGCACTATCAGCGGGTAACCAGATTCTTGAACTGATTTCCCCGATCAAATTCATTTTTAAACATTCCGAAACTTGTAGCTCCCGGAGAAAAAAGGACTGTATCGCCGGATTGTGCAAAAATACGGGCTTTATCAATCAGTTCTGTCAGGGTGCTATATGGGCCATGCCACGGGATTCCGGCATCTTTCAGCATTGGTATCAGTTTGTCAGTGCCGGTGCCGGCAAGCAGGAGCAGTTCTTTTGCCTTTCCTGCAACCGCGACGAGCGGGCGAAAGTCCAGTTCCTTGTCGGTGCCGCCTGACAACAGGATAACCGGTCCGCTAAAGGCTGTAAGGGCAGCGGCTGCGGCCTCGGGAATGGTGGCTGCAGTATCGTTAAACCAGCGTACACCGTTTTTTTCATGGAAGAATTCCAGTCTGTGTTGTATCCCGGGATAGCGTGCCAGGGCGTCTGTTGTTTGTGCCGGATCGCAACCATATAAAACCATTGCCTGGGCAGCATTCAGAAGGTTCTGTCGCATATGAGCACCCGGAACAGACACAGATTCCGGAAGAATTTGAACCGGTTTTGTGTGATTGTCAGCAGTTCCAGATATCCACGGATTCATCCATCCTGATCCGTCCTCCGTCAACCATGCTCCTGGCCGACCGGCAGGCAGTTTCCTGGTACTGTACCATCGAACCCGACCACGGGTTTCAGCAGCGAACACAGGTCCCCATTCATCATCGCTATTACACAGGGTCCATGTATCTGCTTCCTGATCTGCGTACAAGAGTTTTTTATCAGCTACGTATGGTTCCATCCCTCCGTACCAGTTCTGGTGATCAGGCATGATAGGGGTCAGAATTGCGATACGGGGTTTTAATAAACCCCGGCCGCGCAGGTCGGCAAGCTGCCAGCTGGAAAGTTCAAGGACCACAGGTGTATCATCCTTCAGTTCGTGCAGAAAGGACAAGGGACTCACAGTAATATTTCCCCCAAGTCGGGCCGGTACACCAAGAGCCGTCAGCCCCCAGTGCAGGGCGCTGACAGTGGAGCTTTTTCCCTTGCTGCCGGTTACCGCCAAAACGGGAGAGCGATTAAATCGCAAAAAAACCGATACATCGCTTTCTATACTTTTTGCGGCGGCCAAATACGGGTTCCCCTGCAATTTGACACCGGGGTTCTTGATAACAAGGTCTGCAGACTCAAAGTCCTGTATATCATGTGTGCCCAGAACAAAACGGATACCGGAAATATCCGAGAGTGCTTCAATGCTGGGGGCCAGATCGGTGGCTGATTTCATGTCGGTAATTGTTATGCGGGCGCCATGAGAGGCAAAAAAACGGGCAGTCGCAAGTCCGCCGCCGTTAAGCCCGAGACCCATAATAGTTACCTTTAAACCTGATATGTCGGCAAGGGTTGTAAATGGCGGATTGTTAAAACTCAACGATGTACTCCTTGTGGTCATTTTTATCCAGTGCCGGGGTTACCCTGACATTCTTCCAGGCAGTGCATGTCTCCTTCGGAACCTGTGAACGTATACGTTTAAAAAGAGGCATGAGTTCCGAAAAGGGGCTGTTTTGAAGATCTCTCAGGATTGAATCAAGCTCGGGTTCAATAATTTCCCGTATTCTTTCCAGGATGTCGGGATCCGGAAGATTAAGACTGTTTACGCAAACACAGCGATGCTTGCAGTTTACCGGATAAAAGGGATGTGACCGGCGTCCTTCGGGCATAAACAGTTTTGAAAAAAACTTGTTAATATCTGCATCCATCCAGATACCGTGAATCATATAGCCCTGACCTGCTTCACCCTTCCAGGTATTCGGAATTGTTTGAAACGGATGTACCAGTGTACGGTCCGGCAGCTCTTCTACCGAAGCGAGGGGCATCCAGTCGGATTCAAAAAAAAGTCTGCTTGTCCGGTACGCGTGTGTCCGGTTATTGCTGCCTTCCTTGATTATTTCACTGTCAAGCGGATGACAGGCCAGATCTATACGGGTCAGCAACAGGTAGTACTGTGCTCCGATTTTATGAATACGGTAAAACTGGGGTACATGCAGATTAACCGGATCGAATGCCCAGTGTGTTCCTGCTACAAGAGAGGGAACCTCTTTCAGTAAAAAAGAAGCCAAGTCCGCAATCATGGATACGTACCCGTCCGGTGGAGTCCGGTTTTCCAGGGGGTGATGCACAGGCAGGCCGGGTATTTCCAGAGGAGAGGAAAGGGTTAGAAACTGATCCTCATTACGGTTGAAATACAGTTTGTTAACCGGTTGAACATCCGGCCAGGGAGCGGACAGGATGGTGTTTATCGTGCTGTCGGAAAAACCGAACTCGATTGTGCTTGTTTTCCTGTCCATAGAGTTCTATAATACTATATAACTATGCGAAATAAAAGACTGATTTTTTTTGTCATCCTGACGGCCTCAATGATGCTGGGCGCCCAACAGCGCTTCGCCACGGTAAGTTACGCCGAGGGAAGTTCCTTGACGGTTATCAGGGACGGTAAAGCCCTGCGCTATAATCCGGACAGGGACGATGTTCTTGGCCTGGCTCTTCTACAGGAAGATCTGATTCAAACCGGCTCAGGAACCTTCCTGGAAATTCAGCTTCAGACAATTTCAGTACGGGTGCAAATTGCAGAACACACTTCCTTCAGGGTAACTGCTGAACGACAGGAGCAGCAATCAGCCGGAGAACTGTATTATGGACGTGTCAGGGCAAAGGTTGCCAGGTTATCCGGAAATGAATCCTACCGGGTAAACACTCCATCTCTGGTTGCCGGGGTACGCGGTACAGATTTCAGTGTAGATGTTATTGCTGTACGTCCCGGAACGCAAACCCCTTCAGCCGAAACCGGGGCTGCTTCTGCAGGAAATGCTTCTCCGGTATTATATCGTGTTGCTGTTTTTGAAGGAACCGTAGCTGTTCAGCCGGCTGAACAACAGGTGCCCGAGATGACTGTTGTTGTAACCTCAAATCAGATGGTTGAACGATTGACAGCGGGCGCTCCGGTACTTTCTGCAGTACGGCTGGATCCGCAAATCTCCGAATTCTGGAATGTTGTAGACCAGCGTGTTAATTCGGCTGCCGTTGAAGAGACTCCCGTCAGTGTACCACGGCCTGAACCTGTGGCAAGTCTGGAAGCTGCGGCACCACCGGCCATGCGCAACAAAAAACCTGGTTATGCAGCAGGTGCTGCCTTGATAGGCCTGGGTGCAGTTGCCGGAGGGCTTGGTGTATACAATTCGCAGCTTGATACAGTTTCCTCCGGGACAACCACCGGCATGTATATCACCGGTGGAACACTCGCCGGCACCGGACTATTAATAATCCTGTTCAATGCGATCATGAACTGACCGTTATGCTTTGCCGGATTATAACAAGCTCTTGTTTGTCATAATCCGGTAAGTTCACAGTCAAACCTTCCTTCAAACAGATATCCACCGGTACCGATGACAGAAAGATCGCTGGTAGCGCTGTCCCACGTTACTGCCAGTCTGCGCGAATTATCCCTGTCCTGAATTATGCTTTCATCCGGTTGCGAGGCCGGACGGGTTTTCCCGAACAGAACTACAGATTCCCGGTCGCTCATTCCTGCTGTATGACAGGCGACAAGAGCAGCAGCGGCGGCTGCACTGACTGCCGAACATAGGCCGTACGGAGCAGAAACAGTAATGGTATCCCTGGTAATCGGCCGTGCAATGACTGCAAGAACGGAACGGTCCGGAAAAGCCCTGCGCACTAGTGTAGTAAAATCCCTGCTTTCCAAAATCCCAAGCCCCTGTGGATGGGCAACAACAACATCTTCATTAATATGAAGGGCTGTATAATTGGTGCGCACCCCGTCCCGTTCAAGGGTTTCAGTCAGATTTGTTGAGTCAGCAGTTACCAAAGCACCGGACAGCAACGAAAAAGGGGAGCCAACTGATAGACGGAACTCATGGGCACCTAGAACATCGATATTCAGTTCTTCTCGGGCAGTCTTGAACAGTATTCGCTTATGTGATGAACGGCCGGTATCAAAGGAAAAGCGGGCTGCACACAGCAGTGCATCGGCTGCCCTGTGTTGCGGGATACCGCGTTTATCGAATATACGTATTGTGTTATCAGGTGAAAGAAAAATAACTCCGGTCGCTCCGATTCCATACCGTCTGTCACACAGCAGTCGGGAGGTGATGTCATGAGCAGAAGCATCCAGTTCGGGGACTGCCGAAGTATCGATCAGGATAAAGCCGTTCCCGGCTATCTGCAGTTTAAAAAAAGGTATGGTCATTGGCGGCTCGTGCACAGATTTCTGCGTGAGGTAAATCGGGCCTGGGCCAGCGAAACAAGCTTCATGATCAGCTCCGGATAGGGCAGCCCCGAGGCCTCGCACATTTTGGGAAACATCGAGATGGAAGTAAATCCGGGTATGGTGTTTATCTCGTTGAGATAGAGCTTCCCGGTGCGCTTGTCAATAAAGAAGTCAACACGGGACAATCCCGAAAGGTCAAGTGCCTGGTACGCCTTTACCGCCAGCTGACGGACACGGCGGGTGGTTTCTTCATCCAGATCCGCAGGGATATGCAGGGCAGCACCGTCCGGGTCGGTATATTTTGCGTCATAATCGTAGAACTCATGACTGGGAACAATTTCGCCGGGCGTGTAGGCAACCGGTGACTCATTACCGGTCACAGAGCATTCTATCTCACGGGCCGGGATGAAGGGTTCAATGATAATCTTGTCATCCCATAAAAAGGCTTCACCGGCCTTTTTTTCCAGTTCTTCGCGGCAGGAGGCGCGAGCGGCTCCCACAGAACTTCCGGCACAGGAGGGTTTAACAAACAGAGGCCAGCCAAGGTCTTTTTCCGCCCTCAGAATAATTTCGCGCCGGGCGCTCTCATTGGTCCATTCAGCAAGTTTGATTGCAATAAAAGGCACAACCGGAATTCCCAGAGCCTGCCAGATTATCTTGGTTTTTTCCTTGTCCATGGCAAGGGCGCTTGCCATGACGCCGCCACCCACATAGGGAAGCTCCGCCATTTCAAGCAAACCCTGGATAGTGCCATCCTCGCCGTAGGTGCCGTGCAGGACCGGAAAAACCGCGTCCACATTCACAGGGCGACCCCCGACAACAAAGGCGCCTTCACAGCCGCCACCGGGTACCACAGACACCAGGGCTTCAGGATCCATGCTGACCGGAAGTACCGCCCCCGGGTTCTTCTTTACATGCTCAAGCACAGAATCGTCCTGTAAAAACCAGCGTCCGTCCCGGGCTATGCCGATGAGGGTCAGTGCATGCCGGGAAAGATCGATTGTCCGGGCTATGGAAGTGGCAGAAACCAGGGAGACTTCATGTTCGCCGGATTTTCCTCCGTAGATGATTGCAATATTCATGCTTTATCCTTCCAGCCCGCTTCGGCAAGCAGGGTGCGGGCTGTTTCTATTTCGTCATAAGGAACCGTACGGTCCCGGTAGATTATTGAATTTTCGTGTCCCTTTCCCAGCAGTAAAACCAGATCGCCCGGAGCGGCCAGGCTGAAAGCTTTACGGATGGCTGCGGGCCGGTCGGGAATGATAAAGAGGTCGATTCCTTCTGTTTTCCCTGTACAGCCGGCAGCTATCATGCGCAGCAGGGTTTCCGGGTCTTCGCCGCGGGGATCTTCATCGCTAAGGATAACAATATCAGAATACCCGCTTGCTATACGCCCCTGTTCAGGCCGCTTTACCAGGTCGCGTTCCCCGCCCGAGCCGAACAGGCTGATGATCCTGCCGGTAACGCGCCTGCGAAGCGACGGAAAAACTGCCAGGAAGGATGATGGGGTATGGGCATAGTCGACCAGGACCTCAAAGGGCTGCCCCTGATTGACCGGCGTCATGCGTCCTTTTACCGGCTTGAGGGCCGGTAAAAGGCCGGTCAGCTCTGCGATGCTGTCGCCGGTTAGACGGCTCACCACCTGCAGGGCAGCAAGGGTATTGTATACATTAAATGCTCCGGGAAGATTGATCCGTGCTTCGTGGCAGGTTCCCCCGGTTCTGCAGAACTGTTCGCGAAAGCTTTCATCAGGGGCAGGCGGTATAACCGGGGCAGGACAGGAGGTGTCAGAACCGCATTCAAAGATCAAAAAGGAGGCGCCTTCGGCATCGCTGGTAATTGCTGCCGCCTGTAAACCGCCTTTTTCAAGCGGTATATCAGCCCGGGCAGAAAATCCGTATACCGGCTGGGCTGTAGCGGATCGAAAATATGCCGCTGCCGGATCCTCTTCATTGACAACACCGAAGCTCGGTACCTTTACTCCGTCCTTGCGGTGGTCATGGCTGTCCAGTGCACGGAAGAGATTTGCCTTGTCATGGCGGTATTGTTCCAGGGTACCGTGAAATTCCAGATGTTCCTGGGTAACATTCATAAAAACGCCGACATCGAACAGTACGTCTGCAAGACGGGCCGTCCGGGGGGAAAGACCGTGAGAGCTTGATTCCACCACTGCCCAGGAGAGGCCGTTATCGCGCATTGCCGCAAGTTTTTCCTGTACGGTCGTGGCTTCAGGAGTGGTTTGATGCTCCGGGTTTGGCAGGGCCTCATCGGCAAGGCAGTAGTCTACCGTCGAAATAAAGCCTGCCCGCCTTCCGCTCAGGCGCAGGAGCTGCCAGATCAGCGACACTGTGGTGCTTTTACCCTCTGTACCGGTAACCCCGATGATAACCATATCCCGGGAAGGGTAGTCGTAAAAGGCGGCAGCAGCCGGCGACATCGCCGGGCGGGGGTCTGCAACACGAAGCAGAACAGCGCCGCAGTGTTTTGACTGCTCTATTACCGCAGGGGGCAGGGTTTCGGCGCAGTGAATAACAGCGCGGGCCCCTCGTTCCAGGGCCTCAGGAATAAAGCGGGCACCGTCGGCATGAAGGCCGGGAAGGGCAAAAAAAAGATCGCCTGAAGCAACCTGGCGGGAGTCGTATTTCAGTCCGGAAATAACCGGGTCGCCTGCACCGGAAGTTTCAAGAACGGTGATTGTGTTAATGATGTTGGACAGATTTTTACTCATGCTGAAGGTAATACTATCAGGTCGGCCCTTGCGTTGGCAACACCCGCGAGGGTATTATGAGCCCATGTACGAAATTCGTGTTGAGGCCGATTTTGCGGCCGCTCATTTTTTGACCGATTATCACGGCAAGTGTGAACGTCTGCACGGGCACAATTACCGCGTTCTGGCCCATGCACGGGGCGGCGAACTGGATGGCGGCGGCATGCTTCTTGACTTCGGGGTGCTGAAAAAGGCATTGCGCGAGGTTTGCGGGCGTCTTGATCACAGCAATCTCAATGATATTGCAGAATTTGAGGGAAACCCCAGCGCCGAGCGCATCGCCCGCTGGATATTTCAGGCGGTTAAAGCACAGCTTCCGGACTGTCCTCTTTCTGCTATAGACGTCTACGAAACTCCCACCAGCCGGGCCCGCTACCTGCCGGACTTACCGGCGGCGATGAGCTGACCGGCAGCGACGAGCTAACCGGCCGCGGCCTCCTGACCGCCCGCAGCACCTGTGTACCGCAAGCAAAGACCGGCGGCCAGTTCGGGTGATATCCCGCTTACAATCGCACCGGGATTCCCGAAGCGGCAAGGGCGTTCTTGATTGACCCCACTGTGTATTCTCCGGAATGAACCATCGAGGCGATAAGGGCTGCATCGGCCCGTCCTTCGTCAAGCACACGGGCCATGTGCTCCGGGGTTCCGGCACCGCCTGAGGCGACCACCGGGATCGTGACATGGTCGGCGATCATGCGGGTCAGGGTCAGCTCATAGCCTGCGCGGGTGCCGTCGGCGTCGATGGAGTTAAGAACAATTTCTCCGGCACCGAGTTTTTCGGCACGCTTGGCCCACTCAAGGGCATCAAGTTCGGTCTCGACACGGCCGCCGTTAATAAAGACCCGGTAGCCCGAGGGCATAGCCTCGTCGCGGGCGGCGTCCATACCAAGCACAATGCACTGGTTGCCGAAAATGGCCGCCCCGGCGGTAATCAGCTCGGGGTTGCGGACTGCCGGGGAGTTCAGGCTGACTTTTTCGGCTCCGGCCAGAATTGTTGAGCGGATGTCCTCTACTGTGGAGATACCTCCGCCGACGCAGAAAGGAATGAAAATGGTTTCGGCAACGCGGCGGATAAGGTCCAGGGTGGGCCCGCGGTCACGGGCTGAAGCCATAATGTCGTAAAATACCAGCTCGTCTACGCCCTGCCGGTAGTATTCGGCAGCCATCTCCACCGGATCGCCGATGTCCACATTATTTAGAAACTTTACGCCCTTGGTAGTGCGGCCGTCTTTAACATCAAGACAGACAATTACGCGTTTTTTAAGCATCGGCAGCTCCACAGCAGAAGGCGGCCAGCATGGCAAGACCGTCGGAAGCGGATTTTTCAGGATGGAACTGCAGTGCCTGCACGTTTCCCGAACGGATGGCAGCCGGAACTGCAAAGCCGTAATCGGCCACAGCGGTTACGATCGAAGGATCGGCCGGCTCAATGTAATAAGAGTGTACAAAGTAGGCATGGGCCCCGTCTTTAAGATCACGGAATAGCGCAGAACCGCCGTTGGTAAACGTAAGCTCGTTCCAGCCCATGTGGGGCACCTTAAGGCCGCGCGCAGCGAAATCTGCCGGAAAACGGCGGATGCTTCCGCCGACTATACCCAGACAGTCCACATCGCCTTCTTCTGAATGTTCAAAAATAATCTGCGAACCCAGGCACACACCCAAAAGCGGTTTTCCCGCCCTGGCCCAGCTGCGCAAAAAGGAGTCAAAACCGGTTTTGGCCAGTTCCTTCATGGCATAGGCTGCTTCTCCGACGCCGGGAAAGATTAGCCGGTCGGCCCCTTCCAGGTCGGCCGGGTTTTTGGAGATGCGGTATTCGGCGCCGAGATGCCGCAGTGCCAGCTCCACGCTGCGGATGTTGCCCGCGTTGTAATCCACTATTCCTGTCATTGTCCCATACTAGCCCGCGGGTAAAAGTCGGTCAAGCGCGTACGGTTTCCGGCCGATAATCTATATGCCATGACACCGGACCGTCTCTTGTCAGTATTACTCCGTGTTCTCACCTCGCGCGAGGTCATCATTGTGACCATCGTGATTGCCCTGTATGTAAACCTGGTTATGTATGTTGTGTATTATCGCAAACGTCCCGTGTCACCGAAACCCCGCCGGCGCCGTGAAAAACCTGCCGCTGCCCCGGCCAAAGAGGAAGCCGAGGTTGAGGACGAGGAATAATTTTTATAAAGTAGAGGCTCTTTCAAAACTCGGGGAGTTTTGAAAGAGCTACCATAGATGTAGGTGGAGAATTTTGACAAGTTGTTGCTTTACAAAGACTTGTCAAAATTCTCCAAGAGCCAATTTCAAAAGTAACCGACTTTTGAAATTGGCTCAGTACGCTTCACGTTCCATGATGTACGTTCGGACTCGCCGGGTCAGCTTTTTAATTCCAGAACTCTTCCCCACAAACATCCTCTTCGTTCCCGTATCCTGCCTTCGCGGATAAGTTCCCCGATTATTTCCGTAAAATCGGCGTGACACCACCAGTGCGGGTTCCCGGATTCCCGTGCAATGGTATTACCGCGTCCGGTCAGAAAGGCCGCAAGGCCGGAACGCGTAAAGCACCGCCGGTTTTTTCGCACGGTGTCGAGTACCAGAAGTGCATCTGCCGGTTTGTCTTCACTTCTGCCTTCGCAGACATCGCAGCCCGAGCAGGCAAGCTGTTGGCCCTCCGGTGCTTCCGGGGTTGCCCGGGTCTCGCCCAGGGCTTCAAGGAGTACTTCCCGCCTGCAGCGGCCGCTTTCCGCCATGCGGACAAGCACTCCGGCGCGGGAGCGGGGCAGGGGTTCAAGCCGTTCCAGACGGCGACGGTCGGCGGGACTCCATAACAGAATTGCCCGGCTTGTTCCGCCGTCGCGTCCTCCGCGTCCGGCTTCCTGAATGTAGGCTTCAGCCGTAGGTGGTGGATCAAGGTGGATGACGGTGCGGATGTCTGACTTGTCCATCCCCATCCCGAAAGCACAGGTAGCGACCAGTACAGCCCGACGGTGTTCCATAAACCAGTGCTCGGTTTCTATTTTTTCTTCCCGGGTCAGGGCTGCATGGTAGTATCGTATATCCGTGTCATCGAGGATAAGTCTCAGAAGCTGCGCCGTGCGTTCAGTTCCGCCGCGGCTTGAGCAGAATACGATGGCCGGGCGTTCAGCGCGATGTACCTCGCGGATAAGGGCTGCTTTTTTTGCAACGCATTGTCTTACCGCATAACGGAGGTTGGGACGGTCCGATTCGCCGCGGACGAGGTGTGCGTTTCCTTCAAAGAGTACTTCACTGATGCGCGCAAGTACGCCCGGGCTGGCGGTGGCGGTAAAGGCGGTGACCACAGGCGGGTTCAGTTCTGCAATTATTTTTCCCAGTTCAAGGTAGGAAGGGCGAAAGCTGTCGCCCCATTCTGAAACGCAGTGCGCTTCATCGATGGCGAGGTGGGCTATTCCTGCTTTTTTCAGCGCATCCAGAACACCGGGGGCTGCAAGGACTTCGGGGTTGGCGATAATGACGCTGACCGGTTTTTCTGCTTCAGAACCATCGGTAAATGCTGCCCGCCCGTTTTCCAGTCGTTTAAGGATACGATTGCGGTCGGCCCTGTCCTGCCCGCCGCGGAGAGTTACTGCCGGAATCCCTGCAGAGTCAAGACGGCGGAGCTGATCGTTCATCAAGCCAAGTAGCGGATAAATAACCAAAGTTGGCCCCGAAAGAAAAAGGGTAGGGGCCTGGAAGCACAAGGACTTGCCGGCGCCGGTGGGTAACAGCACAATCTGGCGCCCCCGGCACAGTCCGTCTTCATCCATCGGTTCACTGTCCGCGTCTGCGGGTTCTGCGTTCTTCTGCGCTACTTCTGCGGGGCGGAGGGCTACTGCCTCTGCAGCATCAAGGATATTCGCTATCACCAGTCTCTGCCAGGGATAGATATATGGTATGCCAAACTGCTCGCGCACCGCCCGTGCAACCGGATCGGTTTCGTTACCAACAGGCGCTGGCGGGTTAGTGGTATTCATATAAGAACAGTGGGGCGGTTACGCAGTGAATGGCTGGTTGAATACGAAATCGTTTAGAAAAAGAAAATATAGATTGTTGCTCTTTCAAAACTCGGGGTATTTTGAAAGAGCAATAAAAAAAATGCGATTGGGCCCCTGCGGCGTAGCCGGCGGGAGGGGCCCTTGTTGGTCTTGCCCTTGGACTGGGCTAGACGTATACTTTGATCATGGAAGCAATCGTCCGACAGCTGACACCCCAACTCTTCTGGGACGTGGACCCTGACACAATAGACCCCGAAAAAAATATCCAGTGGCTTTTGGAGCGGGTGTTGCAGCGTGGAACTTGGGAGGACTGGCTCCTCATCAGCCGCTTCTACGGCAAGCAGACTATCAGGGAAATGACTCCCAGGCTTCGGGTGGACGCCAAGAGCGCCCATTTTCTGCAACTCCACGGCCAGATATGAAACTCCACCTGGAGAGCGTCTCTCCCGAGCTGATGGAAACCCCGCAAACCCTCATGGACATGGAGCTTCTGGCCCCGGCAGCCCTGGTCAAGGTAGCTATCTGTGGGACTCAAATCAAAGAATAAAAGCTCTGGGTATTTAACCATATTGTGCCAGGAACCGGCAGTAATTCAAACCATGCTAACAGGCTGATGACAAAGGCAATCGAGCCTTTGTCATCAGCTTCAATAATGTCACAATTCTGCAGAATAAGCTGCAGCTCAAACAGAGTGGAATATGGTGGCGGCTTCCGTGTTATCCGCTTTTGAGGTCATCTAGATTTATTTGAGCTGATATATAGTTGCAATTAGAAACAAACTGTGGTAATCTTGTCGCATGAATACACATTCAGATGCTAATTACGGCAGGGATTTTCCGGATGCGGTTGCGGCCACACTGGCACTGGTAGTACCGCTTTTTTCAGGGTTTTCCCAGGTGGACGGGATTTTGATAGCAGGCTCCTTTACGGCCGGTACCAGCGATGCACGTTCGGATATAGACCTTTATGTCTATTTGAATTCTGAGTTGTCTGTAGACGAGCGGACGGCGGCAGTCTGCAAGATTTCTTCGGATTTCGAGATAGACAATCGTTTCTGGGAAACCGAGGATTGTTTTGTCGTTACTGATACCGGAATCAAGGTAGAACTGATGTACCACGGACTGGACTGGATGCGCGAACAGCTGGAGCGTGTGCTGGACCGTTGTGAAGCAAGTGTCGGGTTTTCTACCTGTTTTGTACATAATTATCTTTCCAGCCGTATCCTTTTTGACCGTAGCGGAAACTTTGAAGCCCTGCAACGGCAGTATGACCGCCCGTATCCGGAGGCCCTCAGACAGGCGGTTTTAGCAAAAAACCTGCCCTTGTTAAAGGAGTGTTCCTCATCCTATTACAACCAGATTGCACTCGCCGTGAGCCGGGAGGACTGGATCAGTGTGAACCACCGTACCGCTGCCCTTCTTGCCAGTTATTTTGATATTCTGTTTGCGCTGAACCATCAATGGCATCCGGGCGAAAAAAAACTGCTGCGTATTGCCCTGCGCGATTGTTCGCTGCTGCCCGTACACTTTGAATCTGACATATCAGAAGTGCTGCGACATACCACAGATACAGGAATCCTGGCAGCGCTTGATGCACTCATTGATCGTTTAAAAGAACTGACGGAAACTGGAAAATATTAACTTGACGGCACGGGAAAACAGTGAGAAAATACCCTTGACCGGCGGTGCCGGTGGTATTGATCGTAGAATGGTACAACGTTTTCGCACGATGGATACGTTGTCGGCTGACGTTTTGCGACTTGTTTTACATATCAGGAAAGTGCCGGCTTATCCTGAAATTTAAGGCTTCCCGTGAATCCATTTTGATCAATCCTCATTATTATGCCGCTAATCGCGGCGGGAGGATGAATCAGTCATGAAAAAATTCAAGATCTGGTCA
>CAZXJV010000035.1:0-27210 GCA_964641135.1 uncultured Treponema sp.
TCATTTTCTGTGGAGTACAGTAAAGAGTGCCTAAAAAAATCAAGATCTGGACTAAAATACTGTTTATTGTTGCTCTTGCAGTTCTGCCGACTGTGGTTATTACGCTGTATTCTGCACATGTGTACCAGGCAACAGCTGTCCGGGATTCCCAAAATATGGTTGCCCGCCTGTGCGAGGGATATACCAACGAGCAGCGCCTTATTGTTAATAATGCCCGACAGATGATGATAGCTGTTTCACAGATACGCTCCATCCAGAGCGGAAACTATGAAATGCTGGATCAGTACTTTGAAACCCTGCTTCATCTCTACGAGGATTATGCGACCATTTTGCTTGCCGATGACAAGGGTATTGTACAGGCCTCCGGGGTGTACCGGACGGGATACAGCCTTGCCGATCGGGATTATTTTCAGGCAGCGATACGCACGGGGAATTTTACTATCGGTGAATTTATTACCAGCCGTTCCACCGGCCAGGCATCGCTGGCTTTTTGCTACCCTGTTGCAGATGCTGCCGGCACATTCAGCTACCTTGTTGTTGCTTACTCCCTTGATAAATATACCAGGGAACTGTCAGCTTCCCGCCTGCCGGAAGGCTTCCGTCTGGAAATCTTTGACCGCTTTGGCCGCCGTCTGTTTGCCCTTGAAAACGGTGTTATAGACGAAGGCGGACTGCCCGTTCCTGTCGAACTGTTTGACTGGGTTCAGGACAAAGAACATCATCATGCAGGCACGGTGATGGTTGACGGCTCTACCTACATGGTTGCTACAGGCTCGGTTTCCGACGGTGAGCATCGCTTGTTTATAACGGTCAGGGCAAAAAACGAGATGATTACATCACTGGCGGTTGCCACCGGGTTGCGCTCTATCCTTTTAATGCTGGCTTCCTGCGCCGCTGCTGTTGTTCTTTCTTTATGGCTGGCCCGCCGCCTTTTTGTGGACCGCATCGAACAGGTAACTGCCTACACAAACGCTGTAGCATCCGGCAATCTTTCTGTGCGTCTTGCCCCGAACCGCGCCCGCGATGAGGTTACCGACCTTATAGATGCCTTTAACACCATGACTGCCACCCTGGAAAACAGGAATGCTGCAAATCATGCCATGCTTGAAGAAAAAGAGGTCCTGCTGCTGGAGCTGCAAAAACGGGTTTCCGACAACCTGCAGATTCTTTCCAGCCTTGTGAATCTTCAGATAGAGCACAGCACCCAGGAGGTTGTGCGCCAGTCTTTGTTGACCGCCCATTCGCGTATTATGGCTCTTGCCCTGGTGTATGAAACCATCTACCGTTTTTCTGATGTCCAGAAGGTCGGAATGCACCGGTATTGCAACGGTTTGTGCGACTATCTTGTATCCCTGTACACAAATGTCGGTACAGATGTTTCCTGCCTTGTTTCCGGAGTTGATACCGCCCTGGGTCTGGACAAGGCCATTCCCCTTGGTTTGATACTGAACGAGATGGTTTCAAACTGTCTTTTACATGCCTTCCCGGAAGGATATCGCGGAATAATCCAGATTCTGTTCTTTTGTGAGGATTCCACACACCTTACCATGCAGATAATCGATAACGGTGTCGGCTTTGACACTGTTGACCGGCGCGGTGGGTCTCTCGGCTTTGAAATGACCGAAGCGCTTGTTGAACAGATCAACGGCGAGTTGAGGATAAAAAGCGGGCGTGAAGGATCGGTAATAAGCATCTGCCTGCCTGTCGATCCGGAGCAGATTATCCATAGTATTAATTGACGGTGTCACGGCTCCGTTACCAGGAGCGATAGGGTACTATTTCCCGTACATGCAGAATAAGCCGCAGGTTTGCTACAAACCGGCCCTGCCCGGTGTGGAGCCGGGGTTCTCCCCGCAAAAGCACGTCTGCATGAATCTCTTTTGGTTTGTTTTTTTCAAGAGTCCGGGCGTGTTCCCGGACGGCATTGAGAACTGCTGCACGGTACGCGTCCCTGATGCCTTCTGCTTCTGCGGTTCGTTCTCCCGTTCCCCGTCCCTGCACTGTACGAAATAGCACAGATTGCCAACGATCAATGTGGCGGGCGGTCGCCGCGTCCAGGGTCAGTTCGGCCCAGGTTTCAAGGAGAGGGTAACGGGCACGCAATTCTGTCAGTTTAAGCCGGTTATCCTGTTCCGGCAGACGCGCAAGCGGAACCATCTCAAAATATTCTTCAACAGCGCGGGCGCGGTCCGGCGGTGTATATACGACCCTCCAGCCGAATACCATTCCTTCAAGAACAAATCGGGACAGGTTTTCAAGTTCGGCAAGGGGCGGGACAACAGGATTTGTTTCGCCTGTAGCCAGATTGCCGGGAACCGGTTCAAGGTAAACCCATACAGGTGCCCGTACTATGCGTTCCCCTGCCGGTCCCGAACCGGAGTAGCTGTCGGCCGGGAGGGGCCCGGCCAGCATGGCTGCCACAGCGACGGCTAGTACGGCCGGGGCAAAGGCCCTGCGCGGGTTCACCGGTTAAACCAGACCCGCCAAGGCTTGATGCCGAAACGCAGGCGGAAATACAGCCATGCCACAGCAAAGCCGCCCAGGTGGGTAAAATGCGCAATATTGCCCCCGGTGCGGGCAAACATGTTAAATACTTCATAACCTGCATACAGCAGTACAAGAATGGGTGCCGGAACCGGAATAATACCCCAGATAAAAATAACCGAGCGGGGAAACAGGACCGCATAGGCCAGAAGAATACCGAATACAGCGCCTGAGGCGCCCAGCAGAATTACCGTTATATTACCGGTTGCCATGTAAAACCCAAGTGAAAGAATGCCCGAAAGGGTACCCGTCAGCAGGTACAACAAAAGGAATTCTTTGGACCCGATGCGCCGTTCAACAGTTACTCCAAAAATGAGCAATCCGAGCATGTTGGAAATCAGGTGCCAAAAACTTCCATGTACAAACTGGTAGGTAAATACCTGCCAGTACATGTGATATTCAAAGAACAGGGCCGGTACCAGGGACGGCAATATTTGTGAACGGGGGTACAGTCGTCCAAGAAATCGAACTTGAACAGGGTCAATCTGGTTGAATAAATACACCAGAACATTGATACCTATTAAAATAAGGGCTGCATTCCAGAAGACATAGCGAAAGGGCTTGCGGATAAAACCAGGTTTACTCATGCAACAAACGTACCAATAAAGCCTCGTGCGGGGCAAGCAGAATCCTCTTTGCGTCCAGGCGGGTGCCGGCTTCCCTCCGGTTGCCGAAGATAACCTCGCAGCGGAACGGGACCGACCACAAACGCGGCGTGTGGGCAAAATTAAGATAACAATCAACAGAACCGGCCGGGGCAGAGTCCGCGCCGGCAATCGGCGTCGGGGAGCGGCGATAGGCCAAAATGGAATTGACGCCCTTGCTTACAATAAACATTGCTCCGGATTCCAGAACGCTTTCGTGTTTACGCAGTTCAATCAGCCTGCGATACCAGTGCCACAGGGAATCCGGGTCGCGCATTGCTGCGTGCACGTTAATTCGGCGGTGATTGCGGTTTACCGGCAGCCAGGGGCGCACCCCGACAGGGCAAAAACCTGCGTTGGGACCGTCATCCCACTGCATGGGGGTGCGTTCGCCGTCGCGGCCGACCGGCAGGGGCCAGAAGGTTTTACCGGTGGGATCCACCAGCTCGCGGCGATGCATGTGCCGGTTTGTCATGCCGATTTCTTCACCGTAATAAATGAAGGGGGTGCCCCGTACAGTCAGGAGCAGCATGGCTGTAATCTCCAGCCGGGCCAGGCGCTCCCTGCGGCTGATAGACCAGAAGCGGGTGGCATGCCGCCACTGGTCGTGGTTGCTCATTGTCAGGTTTGGCCAGCCCCCGGGTGGCAGGGCGTTGTACCATTTATTGAGAGCTTTCACAAAGGATCTTCCGTTCCAGTGCAAAAAAAGCATTTCCATATTGAACGCCATGTGCAGTTCGTCTTCGCCGTTTCCCTGGTAGCTTGCCGCCAGATGAGGGTCCTGGCTGAAGATTTCGCCAACAAGGACACGGTCTCCGGGATATTCGTCGACCAGGGTGCGAATTTCCCGGCAAATTTCGTGGGTTTCCGGCTGGTTACGGTCGTATATGTGCTTTTGAAAAAGATCCGGATTTGCCTTGAATGAAAAAGGGTTTGACCGGAATTCCGGATCCTTGATGTACCAGTTCACAACATCCATGCGGAATCCGTCCACTCCCAGTTCCAGCCAGAAGCGCAGTACGTCAAACATTGCTTCTTTCAGTCCCGGGTGACGCCAGTTGACCTCGGGCTGGTGGCGGGTAAAGGTGGCAAGATACCATTCGTCTGTTTCAGGGTTCGGCCACCAGGCGCTGGTAAATTCAAACTGGCACAGCCAGTTGTTGGGTTTCGGCAGGGCTTCGCCGGTTTCCGGGTCATGCATCGGATACCAGATATACCAGTCATGTTTCGGGTCGTCACGCGACTTACGGGCTTGTTCAAACCAGGGGTGCTGGTCTGATGTATGGTTTATTACCAAATCAAAGATTATTTTAAGATGACGACGGTGCGCTTCACGTATCAGATCGCGGGCCGCATCCAGGGAGCCGAAGATGGGGTCGACATCGCAATAGTCGCTGATGTCATACCCGAAATCATCCATGGGCGATTTAAAAAACGGCGAGATCCACAGGGCTGTTACTCCCAGCTCGCACAGATAGTCCAGTTTTGTGATGATGCCTGCCAGGTCACCGATGCCGTTGCCGTCCGCATCAAGAAAGCTGCGTGGGTAAATCTGGTAAAAGACCGCGGTTTTCCACCAGGGCTGATCTTTCATGCTGACTATTCGGCGACTGTTACGCGGTTGCGGCCGTTCTGTTTGGAGCTGTACAGGGCCTTGTCGGCGCGATCAACCAGATCCTTTGCGCTTTGGTCGATCTCCGGGTTGTACTGGGCCACACCGATGGATATGGTCAGGTTAAGGTGCTGGCCGTCGTACAGGATATCAAGATTCTCTATTGATGAGCGGATTCTCTCTGCTATCTTCAGGGCGGTAGGGGCCGGGGTGTCGCAGAGCATGACTACGAATTCCTCGCCGCCATAGCGGGCAGCCATGTCCTGATTGCGGGTGTTTTGCTGTACAACCTTCGCAACCATTTGCAGAACAACATCGCCGCAGGCATGGCCGTAGGTGTCGTTAAACCGCTTGAAGAAGTCGATATCAAGCATCAGTACAGATAGCGGCATGCGCTGGTTGTCGCTTGTTTCCAGTTTTTCCACCAGTACGGTGTAAAAATAGTGTTTGAGCTTGAGATGGGTCATCATGTCGGTTGTGGTCATTTCCAGCAGGGCCGCATTGCTGATGGCAATTGCTGCAAGGGATGCGATGTTGATGATGTGCTCTTTTTCGTATTCGGAATAGGGTTCAGCGGTAATCTGTTCGCCAAGTACCAGGATGCCGTTGATATGGTTCTTTGCCTTCAGCGGTACCAGAAGCGAGGGCTCAAGTGAAACCAGGGCGTCCAGCGCCTCGTCTTTACCGATTTTTTGTTCAAGTTCATCGAGGGTGAAACAGCTATTCTCCTGGTTCATCAGCTTGATAAGGGGATGCTGCTCCGGAATGGTGTACTCAAAGCTGGTTTCCAGTTCAAACCCGCAGTAGTTGCGGTTCAGTATAAACTCGTTTGCGTCAAAGTTTTTTTTGGTGAAGATAGCTACACCCAGGGTTTTCATCTGGCCCATACATGTATATAGCAGGGCTTCAATCAGCGTAGAGAAGTCGATAACAGAGTTAAGGCTTTTCGAAATTTCGAGCAACTGCTTCAGATCGTAGATCTGTTTTTCGTAGGTAGCATCGCTCGATGCGGTTTTCTTCTGCTTTGCCATTCTGGTCTCAATTCTCCGTTTGGTCAGCAAAACTGGTGGGCGAAGTCAATGTACCTACTATAGCATACTTTTTCATAATTTCAAGGAAATTGCGGAAAACGCTGCTTTCTTTTTCCAGAAGATTGAACGATTCGCTGTTTTTTGTGGAGCTGGTTATCGCCCGGAGATTGGTAATATATTCCGGAACCGACCGTTTGTTGTCCTCGATTATGATGGCCGCATAATTAAAAACCTCGGAATAGTTCGTAGCCGCCCGTTGAACCAGGGTCTTGGCCTGCTGGTTCATGTTTTCGACCATCTTTGCCAGCGGTTTTTCAAAATCCATGCCTTTTTCCATCTCCGTAATGTAACCGGTCAGGATTTTAAGACTGCAAGGCTGGTTTTCTCCGAAAAGGGATTCGAAATGTACAACCTTCAGGGACATGGATTCACAGGCATAATATGCGGATGAAAAGGATGACTGCAGGCTGCGGTTGTTAAAAAACCCTTCAACGATGACAGAACGGAGTATTTGCTTGAAATGGGGCTCGAAGTAGTTTAAGGCGAAGGTTTTGATTATCTGCAGGGGCATGATCCATTCCAGGGCATGTGTGGAAAACTCCTGCAGAATAGCATTTGTTTCTTCGCAGTAGCCCTCAAGACGCGCTAAATCTACAGAACCGAAGGTATCAAATATCAGTTTTGCAATTTCGGATTCCTGGCGTTCTTTTACCAGCTTGCGGGAATCGCTGTGAAAGGTTTCAGTTAAATGAGCCCGGTAGTTCCCGAGGTAGTCGACCTGCTCTGACGGCATTTGCGGTGAATACTCGGGGTCCTGTTTCGCCACCCGCAATATACCAAGAAGAATGGAGGGTCCCAGTTTTTTTTGGAAAATGAAGTGGAGGGCCTGGAACAGGCGGGTAATTCGGGCCCGTATTTCATCGGTAAGGGGTGTGTTTGCGGCCCGGGCGGTAAGAATGGCGCACACCTCGGCCAAAGCCGGATTAAGATCAACTCGTGACATTACGTAGTATAAATCCAGGAGAGACGGGATCATTTCTGTCACTTCTACACCCTGAAAGCTTGGTGCGTCCACAGTGGCGCTGTCGTCGCTGTAAGCCTTGAAGGCCGGGTCAAACCAGGACAGAAAATCATTGAACCCGAACTTGCAAAAGTCACCAAGGGCATCAATTTTTTGCAGCAATACAGCTGCCTGCTTGAGCTGTGAACTGTCCAGGGTTTTTAAAAAAGCCGTAAAATCGCGTCCCTGTTCCTCGATTGCCCGGTCAGGTCCCTGGGGCTGGGCTATGAGGGCCGTTGCCCGTTCTGCAAAGGTAAACATCTTTCGGGCGGCCCGTTGTGCATCCGTCATGGACAGCTCCAGCAGATATTCACGGTAGCGGTCGGCTTGCCGCTTGTCCTGGCTGGCAGTGGTCTTAAGGAGGGTGTCCCGTAACGGTTGAATAAACTGAAAAATCTGGTACAGGGCCATGGGCAGGGGCGCCAGGAGTGTGCCGTCCTGCCTCCATACCGGCGGGTCAACGGCTTTGAGTGTAGATTGAATCGATCTGAGAGCCTGCTTTTTTTTATACTCAGGGGAGGAAGAGGAAAAGATTGATCCGAACAGATCAGTGAAGAAGCTGATCAGGGATTCCAGGAGGCTCATGCTTCATTCTAGTCAGGGGTGGCTGAATTTGCAAGCGAATAACCGTGTTCCTGCAGGATACGCCTGTAATGGTCAATTGTTTCGGCTTTGACAAAGTCAGCCCGCAGCGCGGCACCGCCCTCGATTCCCTTGCTGTAGGCGCAAAACCGCTTGCGCATCTCGCGGCAGGCTATGGATTCACCTGCGTCTGCTGCAAGCTGCTGCAGTTCCAGCCAGCCGGCCAGCAACCGTTCCCGGGGCGGTATGTCCGAGTATGCACCTGTGGTAAGCAGATCAATTGTTTGTTTGAAGATGAAGGGGTTCCCCATGGCTCCGCGTGCGAACATAACGCCGTCGCAGCCGGTTTGTTCAAGCATCCGGCGTGCAGCCTCCGGAGAAAACAGGTCTCCGGATCCGAATACCGGAACAGATCCTCTGCCTGCCATGCCGGTTTTGTGTGCGTTGTCGTTACCGGGGCCGCGTTTTTTTACCAGGGCTGACAGTTCCTCCAGGATTTTCCAGTCGGAAGTGCCCTCATAGCCCTGGGCACGGGTTCGCGGATGGATTGTAAGGGCTGCGGTTCCTGCTTCCAGCGCTGCACAGGCTGCTTCCTTCCAGCTGAGGGTTTTATCGTCCCAGCCTGACCGGATTTTCACTGTTACCGGTGTTGCACCAGCTGCCTTGACGACGGCGGCCGTAACTGCATGGAGACGTTCCGGATCCCGGGTCAGCGCAGACCCTGCACCCGTTTTAATAATTTTGGGGACCGGACAACCGGCATTGATATCAATACATTCGGGGTTCACTGTTTTACATACCAGGTTTGCGGCTTCGGCCATAACAGATGGGTCTCCGCCGAAGATCTGGACTGCATACAGACGTTCGTTGGCTGCACGGGCCATCAATGCTGCGGTTTTTGCGGAGCTGCGAACCAGCGCTTCTGCGGAAACCATTTCGGTATAGGTAAATGTTGCTCCATATTCGATGCACAGGGCACGGAATGCGCGATCCGAGTACCCGGCTACCGGGGCAAGAAAAAGGTTCCCTGGAATCTCCAGGGAACCGATGGTTACGGGATGGTACAGGTGTGTGCCCGTGATCATTCAGGCAGACGGAACAGCGTGCAGCTGTTTTTCCAGAGCTGGGCTGCCAGTTCTTCCAGGTCCATATCCAGCATCTCGGCCATAAACTTTACGGTTGAGGGCGTGTAGCTGGGCATATTGCGTTTGCCCCTGTAGTCGGCCGGGACCATAAATGGACTCTCTGATTCTACAAGGATACGGTCCAGCGGCAGTGACAGGACTGTTTCATGAAGATTTCGGGCATTCCGGTAGGTAAGGTTGCCTGCAAAGGAGAAGTACAGATTCAGATCAAGGGCAATGCGGGCGTACTCTGCGTCCTCGGAGTAGCAATGCAGTACACCGCCTGCTTCAGGCAGGCGTTCTGCAAGAATGTCTAATACATCCTTGCCAGCTTCCCGATTATGTATAATGACGGGCAGGTCGGCTTTTGCAGCCAGTTCAAGCTGGGTAATAAACAGTTCGATCTGCGAGCGCTTGTCGCCGAACTTGCGGTAATAATCAAGCCCGATCTCGCCGAGAGCGATAACGTTGGGCTGTTTTAGACCTTCTTCTATCGTGTGAATCCAGTCCTTGCCGGGATTGGTCACTTCTGATGGAGATACACCGATGGCGTGATACACTGAGGGTGCGGATTTCAGTATCGGGTAGACGGTACTGAAATCGTGGAGACTGTTGCAAATACTGAGTATCCGGGTTACCTGGGCCTGCTTGGCCTCCTGGATAACACGTAACTGTTCAATAGGATCTTCATAAATAAGCCCGATGTGGGCGTGAGTATCAAAAATCTGCATGGCTGACATCCGGTAAAGCGCGTGGTACGTGAGGTGTCCAAACTGGACACGTTGTTGACTAACAATAGCATAGGGTGCCGGTGCCGTCAATCGAAAAAACCGGAGCTTGTGCGGTTTGACAGTTTTATAGTAATGATGGTATACTGATCGGACGATTGGTATACTCGGGGAGAGTTTCTAGTGGCCAGGACACGAGGCTATAAGCGGTTCGAAAACAACGTTTTCCGCTCCGTCGGCCGGTTTATGCAAAAAACAGCACTGTCTGCCGGCAACGGCATTTCAGCCTTTTTCAAGGGCGGACGGCGCAAGCTTACAATCATGATTGTTCCTCATTCCCAGAAAAAAGTTATAAATTTTCAGGCTTCAATTTTTTCCCTGGTGTTCTTTTGTGTTTTTATCACTGGTGTTGTTGCTTCTTTCTTCTGGTTTTCCCAGCGTGCGCTTTTAACCCGTCAGTCACTTTCAACTCTCGAACGCCAGACACGTGAGGCCCAGGCAAACCTGGACCGTCTTAAGGATGAAACCGGCAGTCTTCTAAAAGCTGCTCATAATTTTCAGAATGCGTTTACCGGTACACTTTCGGTGATCGGCCTTGACAGCAGTGCCGGTGTTTCGCGAGCCGGAGCTCAGGGCGGGGATCTTTCATCCTTGTTCGGTGTGCGTGAAACCGCCGAGGGGACCATTCGCGAGGTTGCCGAACTGCAGCGTTTGACCGGTTTTTTTGAAAGCTCTGTGCAGCCCATGCAGGAGATAGGGAAACTTCTTGAATCACAAAGTTCGCTTTTTTCGGACATTCCAAGCCTGTGGCCCATTCAGGGCGGTATCGGGCACATTTCTATGGATTTCGGACAGAACAAGCATCCCTTTACCGGACAATGGTATATTCACAAAGGTGTAGACCTTTCCACCTACCGTGCTGGCGATCCTATTCTGGCAACCGCATCCGGACAGGTTGTTACCGTTGAATATGATCCCGGTTTTGGAAATTATATTATCATAAAGCATAAACACGGATTCTTTACCCGTTATGCACACCTGCGGTCCTTCCGCGTCCAGCGCGGACAGCTGGTTCAGCAGGGTGATATCATCGGTTATATCGGTAATACCGGTGTTTCAACCGGACCGCACCTGCATTATGAGGTGCATATCGGCTCCGATGTTGTAGATCCCATAAAGTATCTCAACATGGGACGCAACCGGTAGCAGGCTGGCAGATGGCTTTTTTCCCTACAGAAGATGTATCAATAAACACCATAATCGGCGCCGGTTCCATGATTCGGGGGAAACTGGCAATTGCGGGTTTTGTTCGTGTAGACGGTGATGTTGACGGAGGGATCGAAACCCCCTCCAGGCTTATTATCGGTGACGGTGCACGGGTGCGCGGTGATATTGAAGCCCGCTCGGTGACCGTTGGCGGTGTTGTTCAGGGCGATATAATTGCTCCGGACGGAGTTACCATCCTTGCCAGCGGAATGGTGTTGGGCAGTGTAATCACCCGACGTCTGCAGGTAGACGACCAGGTTCTTTTGCAGGGTCGCTGTATTGCTGTTAATGATGATCAGCGGTTTGCCGACGCTCTTCAGGAGTACCGCAACCGCCGGGCTTTGGATCAATCAGCCTTTGCCCAGGCTGGAAGGCACTGATGGGCGGCCCGGGCGCAGTTGATCCCGCTTCCCCCTTCTTTTCGGCAATAGCATCCCGGACAGCCGCGGATCAGGCCGGAGCCCGGAAGGTGCGGGAAGAAGAAGATCAGAAGCGGACCGGTACCACACGCCGCTTTGAACGTGTTCTGGCTGAAAATGCAGACCAAACGGAAAAAAATGCACACAACAGCCTGCCATCGCATTTGGCGTCCTTACCGCCCGGGCAGATTGTTACCGCATTGCTGGATGAGGTTCATTCCACAGGTGACTTGTTGCGCGACAACCAGTCGCCAGATCATATTAAGGCCTACAAAAGGGCCGTCACGCAGTTTGTGCGCTATGTTGTTGACCGTTCTTATGCCCTTGTTGAAACAACATCGGGTGTTAACATTCTCAAGCGCAAAAAATTTTTACAGGTCGAAGTTATCGACCAAAAACTGGAGCAACTTGCAGCTGGTGTTCTGTCCGGCCAGCGCAATCAGATGACACTTCTTGCACGGATAGAAGAAATCAACGGTCTTTTGGTAGACCTGATGTCCTGACCGGAGGAAATTATGAGCGACGAGTTTCACGATGAAATACATCCCGATGATCTTGCAATTCTGGAAGATCCCCAGCACGAAATGCAGCCGGAACACACCGGCGGGTATGTTTTTCCGGAGCCCTTGTATCACCTGAAACTGGAATACTCCAGTGAAAGCCTGTATGCCACCCACGACAGTCTGGTGCCCCCTCCCGGCAGCCATGTTCTGGTCCCCACCCGTTACGGAAGGGATATTGCCCTGGTTATGGGTGCGGTGCGTGTGCCTCTCGGGATACGTCCCGAGGATGTGGTGGTGATAGACCGTATGGCGGATGAGGCAGATATGGTCCGGGCCGCCGAATTCCGTGAAAAAGAAAACCAGGCCTTTAAAATTTTTCGTGAAAAGGTTTCCCAGCACGGTCTTGATATGAAGCTGGTAGCCACCCATTACCTGATTGATGAACCCAAAATTCTGTTTTTTTTCAGCGCGGAAAACCGTGTTGATTTTCGTGATCTGGTCAAAGACCTGGTTTCTGTATTCAAGATGCGAATTGAACTCAGACAGATAGGTGTCCGTGATGAATCGCGTGTTACCGGGGGCCTGGGTGTGTGCGGCCGGGCGTATTGCTGCCATGCTGTAACCGACAAGCTTCGTCCTGTTTCAATCCGTATGGCTAAAGATCAAAACCTTTCATTAAACTCGATGAAGATATCAGGTCAGTGCGGCCGCTTGTTGTGCTGTCTGTCCTATGAGCATGAATGGTATTGCGAAGCCCGTAAAACCCTTCCGAACGAGGGCGTCCGTCTTTTTTATGATGAGTCCAATTTCCGTGTTATCGAGGTGAATCCCCTGACCCGTCAGGTCCGCCTGCAGGGCGATGACGGTCGTATTCTTGAAATTCCCGCGTCCCGTATGAGCAGGGTTGAAGGAAAGTGGCGTATAACCTGATCGAGTCGTGGGCCCTCCCCCGTCAAACAGCGGGGCGCGGGTGCGGCAGTTTATATACTGAAAATGCCTATCGAGTACGGACTGTCTGCCGTCCAGGGTTCTTCCGTGAAGTCGCCGAACCAGCTGCAGGTTTTAAATCCTGCATCGACAGCAAGCGCTTCCAGCGTGTTGCGGTTTGAAGGCCGAATGCTGATTGTACGGTTAGAACGGATCTTGCGTCCGTTGCCCAGCTCCAGGGTTGTATCCAGATCTATCAGACCGTTTTCACACCAGTGATATACCCGTGATAACCGGACACGTATTGAGCTTCGTACAGGAAGTATGGTGGTTCTTTCGGAAATGATCCGGTCATAGTTCAGGGTTTGTACTACCAGCATGCCTTTCGGTGCCAACAACGCCCTGCTGTCATGGAAAAATTTCCGTAACAGGGTTTCGTCGGTTATATACGGCAGGGTATTTTCCAGACAGGATATGATATTAAACGAGCCCTCCTTTAAAAACCGCCGGATATCCAGGCTGGACATTTCAAAAAAACGTATTGTGGAGCTGGCCCGTTTGATGCGGCGCTTGGCTGTGGCTATCATGTCAGGATTGCGGTCAATCCCTGTAATATCGATATCAAAGCTGTTCAGTTTGTTTTCAAGTGTTCCGGTTGCGCATCCGATTCCCAGCAGCCGGGTAAACGGTGCGGGTTGAACCTGAAAAGATGTCTGCTGCTCCTCGTGACGCCGTTTGAAAAAGGATATGCTTTCTTCCCGGAGGGGAAATAATTCATCATAGTATTCAAGAATGTTTGAATAAAAATCTGTCATACCGCTGGTCATAATTGGCGGATCATTTTGTCTGGGCGGGGTATATTCGGACATTTTGAACTCCTGTCACGGCATACTATACCGTAATTCCTGTGTTTTACAACCGGAAAGTTTCCTCCGATTGACCAATTCGATATTTTTTTATACATTAAACCTGTGCTGGTACACAACCGGTTTACCGTACACGGAGCGTAAAGATGGAAACAGCAGAAACCGTAATAACCCTTTGTATGGGTAGTTCTTGCTTCTCGCGGGGCAACAATCTGAACGCAGAAATGATTGAAAGTTACCTTGCCGATCATGGTATTGCAGGCCGGGTAGAGGTACGCGGCTGCCTGTGCGAGGGTAGGTGCAAGGATGGTCCGAATATCCGTATAAACGGCCAGCTTCTACAGGGGGTTCGTCCCGGAATGCTTGCAGACCTTCTGGATCATACACTTGCAGGTGGCTCATAATGCCGCAGATAAATCCCATATATACAGAAAAAACCCGCTGCCAGGATTGTTACAAGTGCATCAGAGAGTGTCCGGTAAAGGCGATCAGGGTTGAAAACGGCCATGCGATGGTGGTCAGCGAGCTCTGTGTATTATGCGGTCATTGTGTAACAGTCTGCCCTGCCGGTGCCAAGCGGGTCAGAGAAGACCTGGACCGTGCGCGTCAGCTGCTCACCCTGAAAAAGCGGGTTATTGTTTCTCTTGCTCCCTCTTTTGTAAGCGAGTTTCCCGGGGTGCCGGCCGCCGCACTCACGGCTGCGATGCGTTCCCTGGGCATTTTCGGTGTTTCTGAAACCGCCATTGGTGCGGATCTGGTATCGGCCCAGCTTGCTGATGATTTTGAAAAAAACCGGAGCGGAGATACAAGGCTGTTTTTATCCTCTGCCTGTCCGTCTGCAGTTGAGTATATCAAGCGGTATATGCCGGAGTTTTCTGCATATATAACAGACAGGGCTTCTCCCTTATTGGCTCATGCACGGTATCTGAAAAACAGATACGGTGAAGACACCGGCATTATATTTGTCGGGCCCTGTATTGCCAAAAAGCGTGAAGCAGATGTGTGGTCAACCGTAGATGCGGTAATATCCTTTCAGGATCTCAGGCGCTGGTTTACGGACTCGGGAGTCCGGCTTGATGCCGGCCTGCCCGATTCCCCGCAGGGTGAAAGCGAAGAGACTGATGACGGATTTATACCCTTCAGGGCAGCACAGGGTGCGTTGTACCCGGTGGATGGCGGAATGATTGCTTCTGTGAAACGCTATAGTCCTGAACAGCGCGTCCGTATGATGAGCGTGACCGGCCTGGCCGAGATTGAACAGTCGTTGCGCGGCCTTGATCCGGTGCGCCTTAATACACCTCTTTTTATGGAATTGCTGGCCTGCCCCGGCGGGTGTATAAACGGGCCTCTGGTCAGCCGTTCCGAGCCCCTGGCTTTGAAGCGCCTGCAGCTGGTTGAATATGCAGAAAAAGGACGTGATACGCTTGAGGAGTCCCGACCGGAAATGACAGGGACCATACCTGTCGAACGACCGCAGGCTGCGCGTTGCAGCGATGAACAGATCAGGCAGGCCCTGTGCCAGGTAGGAAAAAATGAACCTGCCGATGAGCTGAATTGTGGAAGCTGCGGCTATGATACCTGCCGAGCCTTTGCACGTGCCATGCTTGAACAGCGGGCAGAAAAAACCATGTGTGTTTCATATATGCGAACCCTCGCCCAGCGCAAGGCGAACGGTCTGATTCGCGCGATTCCGTCCGGTGTTGTGATAACCGGTCCCGATCTCAAGATAATTGAATGCAATGAAAATTTTGCGCGGCTGATGGGCGAAGATGTGCTTGGAATGTACAGTGCAAAGCCCGGTATGGAAGGTGCCGACTTGCAAAAACTGACCGGTATGCACCGGTTTTTTACCGATGTCATGGCTCCGGACGGTCCGGATGTAGTTGAACATGAATTCCGTGAAGGAAAAAAGATATTTCAGGCGACGGTTTTTTCGATTGAAAAGGGCGAAAGCGCCTGCGGTGTTATTCAGGATGTAACAGCACCCCAAATCAGACGGGATCGGGTTATCCGGCAGACCCGCAAGGTGATAGACAAAAACCTCGCAGTAGTGCAGAAGATAGCGTATCTGCTTGGTGAAAACGCCGCGGAACAGGAAGCGACTCTCAATTCCATTATTGAGTCATTTTCGGGCGAGGACGAAGGAGAAACATGAGCGATCTGAACACTGCCGGAACCTTTATAGAGGTAGGGCATTATCAGCTCCAGAAATACAGGCAGGGGGCTCCGGGGGATGCCTTTTTGTCGCAAAAGAATGAGAGCGACGGGCGGGTCATTACGGTGCTTTCAGACGGTCTTGGTTCGGGGATCAAGGCTGGTGTATTGTCCACCCTGACCGCAACCATGGCCATGAAGTTTATTGCAGCCGACATTCCAATAAAACGGGCCGCGGACATCATCATGAATACCCTGCCTGTCTGCAAGGACCGTGGTATCAGTTATGCCACCTTTACCCTGGTAGATATTGAGCCCAGTTCGGCTGTCCGCATTATGGAATATGATAACCCTGGTTATATTCTGGTCCGCGAACAGACGATGGTTGAACCTATAAAACTGTGTACAACGATCGAGCGGCGAAAAAAATCATCTGCTCCGGCCAGAGAAGCAATCTTGTATTATTCAGATTATCGGGCCCGTCCCGGTGACCGGCTGGTTTTTTTTTCGGACGGGGTTACCCAGTCAGGAATGGGAACCCGCATGTACCCGCTTGGCTGGGGTGCATCACGAGCACAGGACTTTGTTCTTGATACCATTGCCAGGGATCCGCGAATCAGCGCTCGCGAACTGGCCCGATCTGTTGTTGTCAGGGCGCAGCAGCATGATTCCTTTCAGCCAAAGGATGATATTACCTGTGGCGTGATATATTTCCGGCATCCGAGAGACCTGCTTATTATGACCGGGCCCCCGATCAATCCGGATCTGGATGATACCATGGCCAGGGATTTTAACGCCTTTGCCGGACGAAAGATTGTATGTGGCGGAACGACTGCAAACATTCTTTCCCGTCAGCTTAACCGGGCCGTAAAACTGAACTTGAAGAACATTGACCCTGTAGTCCCGCCAACCTCGACCATGGAAGGGGCAGACCTGGTAACGGAGGGAATAATAACGCTGGGCAAGGTTTCGGAACTGCTTGAACGCGGGGCGCGAACCGGGTGTTCAAAGATGCTGGAAGAAGAGCGTCCAAACGGAGCTACGCGGATTGTGGAGCACTTGCTGGACAGTGACCGGATACAGTTTGTTGTAGGTACAAAAATAAACGAGGCTCATCAGGATCCAAACATGCCGGTGGAGCTTGAAATACGGCGTAACGTTGTCAAACGGATACAGAATCTTCTGCAGGAACAGTACCTGAAAGAAGTTATAGTCAGATATATATGATCCGCCCTGTGCGGAACGATAAGGAGCGTGCGATGTCCGAAAAAATCAAGGTTGTTATTTGTTCGGGAACTGCCTGTTTTGTTATGGGTGCGTCCGACATTCTGCTGCTGGAGGAAAATCTCAGCGAAGAACTTCGGGACCGGGTAATAGTGGAAGGTTCGACCTGCCTTGGTATGTGCAAGGATGGAAACATGGGCAAGGCACCGTTTGTTACTGTTAACGGAGAGCTGTTAACCAGCGCTACCCTGCCTGATGTTCTGGCCAGGATAGAGGAGCTAGCCAATGCTTAACATAAATAACGGAGCTTCACAGATAAAGCGCGAGATTCTGGTCCGTATTGCCAAACTGCAGCTGGAAGGCAAACTGGAAGAAGGTGTTCATTACATTCCCCGGGAGATGGCACCCCGGAATTCACAGTCGTTCCGTTGCTGTATCTATCACGACCGCGAGGTACTGCGCCTGCGGGTGATGGCCCGTCTGGGTCATAGCGTTGAAGATTATGATGATGAAAAAAAACTGGCCGAATACGCCCGGGAGGCTCTGGAGCGGGAAAAACCGACAGAGCCAATGCTGACCGTTCTTGATGACGCCTGTAATGCCTGTGTGCGTGCACACTATATGGTAACTAATGCCTGTCAGGCCTGTGTTGCACGGCCGTGTATGATGAACTGTCCCAAAAAATGCATCTCCATTACAAACGGGCGTGCCCTGATTGACCCCGAGGCCTGTATCAACTGCGGTATCTGCAAGCAGAACTGTCCCTATCATGCGATTATTCGCATTCCGGTTCCCTGCGAGGAAGCCTGTCCGGTTGATGCCATCAGTAAAGACGAAAACGGCAAGGAGCGTATTGATTACAGCAAATGTACGTTTTGCGGTGCATGTATGAGGGAATGCCCCTTCGGTGCAATGATGGACAAGGGACAAATTGTAGATGTTATCCGCAAGCTGATGGAGGGCCGCAAGGTGGTCGCCCTGTATGCACCGGCCATCGCAGCCCAGTTCCGTGCGGTGCCGGGTCAGCTTGAGGCTGCCCTTCAGGCCGCAGGCTTTCATAAAACCTTCGAGGTAGCAGCCGGCGCAGATATTACCGCAGACAAGGAAGCTCACGAGTTTGAGGAACGTATGGATAAAGGCGATGTACTGATGACAACATCCTGCTGTCCTGCGTATGTGCGCGCGGTACAGATCCATGCGCCTGATCTTATCCCCTGTGTTTCGGATACCCGTTCCCCCATGCACTATTCGGCAGAACTGGCAAAAAAAGAGAATCCCGATTATGTAACGGTGTTTATCGGGCCCTGTCTGGCAAAACGCAAGGAAGGTCTGGACGATCCCTATGTTGATTATGTGCTTTCTGCCGAAGAAATTGGTGCGCTGTTTGTTGCAAAGGAAATCGATATTGCTTCCTGTACAGCCCTTGAATCTGCCGTGCATCCTACCGCTACAGGAAGGAACTTTGCGCAGTCCGGTGGTGTTGCCGAAGCTGTTCGGGTGCGTCTGAAAAAGCCGGAACGTCTGCGGCCGATGGTTATTAACGGATTGGATGCGGCAGGCATGAAGCAGCTTGTAGCCTATGGCAAGGCTGCCGCATCGGGCAAGCCGACTGACGCAAACCTTGTTGAGGTTATGGCCTGCCAGGGCGGGTGTATTGCCGGTCCTTCGGTGATTACAAATCCCAAGGTTGCCCAGGCACAGTTAAAGAAATATGTTGAGAATGGCAGGGCCCAGGACTGAGCCTGAATAAAAGGCCGGGTGTTGACACTTTGTGTGTCAGGACCCGGTCAGGATTGAATGGATGAGGCGAGCCAGGCTTCCAGCTTTGCTGTCGTTTCCTTGCTGATGGTGTGTTCCATCCGGCAGGCGTCTGTCTCTGCGGTTTCCGGTGAAACACCAAGGACGTCGATCAAAAACCGTTTCAGGGTATCATGGCGGGCGCGAACCTGCTGTGCCAGCCGAAGACCCTGTTCGGTCAGTTTGACGTCGCCGTAGTGTTCGTGTTCAACAAGCCCTGACTCTTTCAAAGCGCCGAGTGATTTGTTTACACTTGCACGCGAAACACCGAGAGACCGTGCTATATCCACCGAGCGTACATGACCGCCCTGTGCAGAAAAATCGAGGATTGTTTCCAGATAATCCTGTTTGGATGCTGAAATAGAATCGACCATTAAAACAATATACCCTATACTGGTTGACAAAACAACACCTTGTTACTAGATTAATTGTCGCTATTGGCTAACATTGAGGGGAATAGAGATGAATTTAAGCCAGCTGCTGCCTGGAGAACACGGGGTTATTGAAGCTGTCGGAGGCAAGGGCGCTTTGAGGCGCCGGCTCCTTGATATGGGGCTAACTCCCGGTACACGGCTGTTTGTCCGCAAGGTTGCGCCCTTTGGCGATCCGGTTGAAATCATGCTGCGCGGCTATGATCTGACGATTCGTGCAGATGACGCCCGGCACATACAGTTGCAGCGCATCGAATGCGCTGCAGCAGCCGGGCAGGAGGCTGCCGAATGAACCGGCTTTTAGCCCTTGCCGGCAACCAAAATTGCGGAAAAACAACCCTTTTTAATCAGTTGACCGGCAGCCGTCAGCGCGTGGGGAATTTCCCCGGTGTGACTGTCGAAAAGAAAGAAGGCTTCCTGAAAAAAAACTCTGCCTGGACCATTGTTGACCTGCCGGGCATTTATTCTCTTTCTCCGTATACCTCGGAAGAGGTGGTTACCCGTAATTTTCTGGTCAATGAAAAACCTGATCTTATCATCAATATTGTAGATGCAACCAATATTGAGCGTAACCTGTATTTAACCTTGCAGCTTCTTACCCTTGATATTCCCATGGTCCTTGTTCTTAACATGATGGATGAGGTCCGTTCAAACGGCGGCATGATCGATATTGCAGAACTTGAACGGGATTTGGGCGTTTTTGTGGTTCCTGTTTCAGCCGTCCGCAGCGAAGGCATACCGGAACTTCTTGAGCGGATTGAGTCTGCACTGCAGGGGCATCATCCCGGCAATCCTGCTGGTTGTACCAGGCGGATTGATTTTTGTACCGGCCCTGCCCACAAGGCCCTGCATGCGATAAGCCATCTGGTCGAGGACAAGGCTGCTGCGGCCGGTGTTGCCAGCAGGTTTGCCGCGACAAAACTTGTTGAAGGCGATCCGCCCATGGAGGATGTCCTTGCTCTGCCTGCCGCCGACAGGGATATCATCAAACGAATAGTTCGGGAGATGGAAACTGAACTGGGGACGGATCGCGAGGCGGCCATGGCAGACATGCGCTATACGTTCATCGAGAACCTTGTAGCACGCACGGTGGTCAAAAAAGACCGTTCGCGCGAACAGCTGCGGTCTGTCCGGCTGGACGCCGTGCTTACGCATCGGGTGTTGGCGTTGCCGGTGTTTGTTGCAATCATGTCGCTGGTGTTCTGGTTTACATTTGGACCGATCGGCGGGTTTATCGCAGATTCTTTCGCTGCCGGTATAGATATGCTTATCCGGCTGGCTGATCGCGGGCTGGATTCGTTCGGGGTTAACCCCTGGATGCATTCGCTTGTCATTGATGGAGCACTTGCCGGGGTTGGCAGCGTGCTTTCGTTTATGCCGGTCATTGCCATCATGTTTTTCTTTTTGTCCCTGCTGGAAGACACGGGCTATATGGCCAGGGTTGCCTTCGTGCTGGATTCACTTCTGCGTAAAATGGGGCTTTCAGGACGTTCATTTGTTCCCATGCTGATCGGTTTCGGTTGTACGGTTCCCGCGATCATGGCTACTCGTACGCTTTCAAGCGAACGGGACCGGCGGATGACCATTCTGTTAACACCCTTCATGTCCTGTTCTGCAAAAGTTCCTGTGTATGCCGTTTTTACTGCGGCTCTGTTTCCCTCACATGCTGCCCTGGTTATGACCGGGTTATATTTCGGGGGCATTGTGGTTGCTGTTGCGGCGGGTCTTGTGTTGAAACGTACGATTTTCCGGGGAGCGTCGGTTCCTTTTGTTCTTGAATTACCGGTATACCGGTTACCCTCGCCGATCAGTGTGGTTCTCCATCTATGGGAAAAGGTAAAGGATTTTGTTATTCGGGCCTTCACAATAATTTTTATCGGTTCTCTGGTTATATGGTTTCTGAAAAATCTCGACTGGACCTTCGGTGTGGTAGAGTCCGGTGCAGACAGTATTCTTGCAAGTCTTGGAGGTCTGATTGCGCCGGTCTTTTCGCTGAACGGTTTCGCTACATGGGAAGCTGTCGCTGCTCTGGTAAGCGGTTTTGCCGCAAAAGAGGCGGTTATAAGCACCTTGTCGGTAGTGTTGCCGGATGGCATCCAGGGCGGTTTTACTGCTCTTTCCGCACTGTCCTTTCTTGTGTTCACGCTTTTATATACTCCCTGCGTAGCAGCCCTGGCGGCGACTCGTCGGGAGATTGGCAGTCTGAAATGGACGATCGCCGCAGTGGTGTTTCAGACAGGTACCGCATGGTTTGTTTCACTGCTTGTATACCAGGGCGGACGGCTTCTGGGGTTCCTGTGAAAAAAATAACCCCGGCAGGTTTATCCAGTGCCTTGAGACTCGGTGTTCTTGCTGCTGTGCTGATGCTTTCTGCTGTGCCGCTTTCGGCGCATCCTCACATGTTTTTTTCCAGCCGCGCGGAATTTGAGTGGGATGGCGAACAATTGAACGGCGTCTGGCTGGAGTGGACCTTCGATGCCTTTTTTAGCGCCGATATTCTCATGGGTTATGATCTGGACAGTAACGGGCTATTCAATATGGCGGAAACACAAAAGGTCTATTCGGGGGCCTTTGTCAATTTGCAGAAATATTATTTTTTTACGTTTATCCGTCAGGGAGCCAGACGCTATAGTCCGGACTCGGTTGAACGTTTCAGTGTCATTAACCGGAATGGCCGTGTTTCGTACAGGTTTTTTATTGATCTTTCTGATTCCCGGCCCGATCAGGACCTGTATCTTGCTGTGTATGATTATACTTTTTTTTGTAATGTGGAATATCCTGAATCCGAACCAGTTGTATTACGCTATGATCCCCAGGTAGTGCGGCCTGCGTGGACAATTGTAGAAAACAAGAGTTTTCCGGTGTACTACAATCCCCGGGGCGCAATAGATGATACCCGCGTGTATTATGAGTACAAGGAAGGTTTGGCCGTGTATTATCCCCGCGAGATAAGGATCCGGTATGAGAAGATTCGCTAGGCCGGTTTTGTGCGTGCTTTGTTTATTGCTGGCTGCAGGCGCTGTATCTGCAAATCCGTTTACCGGGTCCGCCGGTGCTGCCGAGGCTCCATCTGTACGGGTAGAACAGTCCGATCCGTCCCTGGTTGCCCGTCAGGGCAGGCTTCGGGAGGCAATCGGCTCCATGTTGTACGAATGGCAGTCAGGCAGGCAGCCTGCTGTGTTGTGGGCGCTGCTGGCAGCGGCGTTTATGTATGGGGTTGTGCATGCCCTTGGCCCCGGGCACCGCAAGACTGTTGTTTTTTCAATGTATCTGGCAAAAAACGCTCCCTGGTGGGAGCCCCTTGCATCGGGAACCGCCCTTGCGGCCCTTCACGGGGGCAGCGCCTTGCTGGTATTGTTTGTTTTGCGCGGAGTGGCCGGTGCGGTTTCCGGGCGGGCTGCTTCTATGGCACGGTATCTTGAAGGTTTTTCCTACGTCCTGTTGGTGGTGTTTGCCCTTGTGCTTGCTGCCGGTTCCGTCCGTTCCCTGGTCAAGGGGCACGAACATCACAGCCATCGTCACGGGCTTACAGCCTTGCTTATAACCGGTTTTTATCCGTGTCCGGGAGCCATTCTGGTGCTTATTTTGGCAGTTCAGCTGCAGGCGGTTACAGTAGGGGCCCTTGCGGTTGCTGCAATGTCTCTGGGTATGAGCCTTCCAATTATTGTGTCGGCATATCTGGCCTGGTTCGGCCGTACCGGAATTTTTTTCGCGTTAAAGGAACGCCAGGCTTTGCTTGGCAGGACCGCTGCTGTTATTGAGTTAACCGGCTATGTGATGCTGTTCGGGTTTTCTGTGTATATTGCGTTGCCGTTTTTCCGCGGAATTATCGGGCTTTGACGATATTGTACGGTGTTTTTCTTGAAAATACGGAATTCCTGTGTTAAAATTCCTGTACATACCCGGCTCGGGGAAAAAAAAGGAGTGTACAGCTATTATGGAAAACAAGTTTACAATTGACGGGATCATCAAGGGCGGAATTGAGATTGGCCTGAAGAATGCTGTGGCCATTGTGGTCAACGCCATTCTGTGGCTTCTGACAATCTGGATTCCCTACCTTAACGTAGGAACAACAATCGGAATGACAGTTGGTATCGTAGCCAAGGCAAGCAAGGGTGAAACAATCGGCATGACCGAGATTTTTAACCCCGAGTACCGCAAATACATGGGCGAGTACTTCCTGACCTACGGTCTGGTTTTTATCGGTGTTTTTGTTGGTTTGGTTTTTATGGTTGGCCCCGGTATAATTATTGCCCTGGCCTGGAGCCAGGCATTGCTTCTGTTAATTGACAAGGCAAAGAATCCGATGGAAGCAATTTCATTGAGCAACAAGGTTACCTACGGCAAAAAGGGAACAATGTTCCTTGCTTTCCTTGTTGTTGTGGTTGCTGTTTCTATCCTGAGTGCGATCTTTCAGATGATTCCTGTTGTTGGCACCCTCCTTGTTGCAGCATTGTCTATCCTGCAGATCTTTATATCGATAGGTATGAATGCCTATATTTACAAGAGTCTGTGCTCGGACCTGTAAAATATTGATGCACAATAAAAAACCCGCGAAAGCGGGTTTTTTTATGCCTATTTCATGTTTTTTTTACACTGATGCGCTATCTTAGAGTGCAAGTCAGCACACTTCAGCCGTGAGCAGACTTTTTCATCGACTCTCAAGAGAAAAAAAGTAAGTTAAAAAGAACAATCGGGGCGGGAACTTCCTCCAATTTTTCCGTTCCGTAAGGCGGCCGTCCGAATTCCTCCGGGCGGCCGCTTTTCGTTATGGGGTATTCCTTCAGTCCGGCTGTTCCCTGCGGTAGCGCAAGGCAGACCAATCGTCGTCAATCGCAACCTGACGTACGGGTACAAGATCGTAGGGTTCGAGGTATTGCCAGCACCGGTCCCTGTTAAGGTCGCTCGTATAATGCGGGGCTGTCTGTTTCGGGTAGCAAAACCAGATTATTGCATTGGCCCCGTAGTTGTTGTGCATGCGGGCTGCATTTTCCAGCAGGTCTTTTTTTGCAGGACAAAACGCCAGACAAAAATCATAGGTCAGATTTTTTTGGGGGCCGGTGTGTACTTCTGCAACCGCTGAAAGCTCCTGTACCAGTGCAGTGCATTCAGATGGAGCGTCAAGGACAAGCACAGGCGACTGACTTTTGTAGTTCAGTTTTTTTAAGATTTCTTGCATTGCTCCCTCCTGCAGGCAGCTGAAAAACAAGGAAATGTTTTATCAGTGCCTGCTTATAGGGTAGTGGAAGCAGGAAGTAGTTGTCAATTTTTACAATACGAACAGCAGTAATCGGCAGGCTCAGCGATCTTGAGTTTAAAGGCACTGTGAGCAGGAACCGTATACTGTTCGCCTTCGCGGTACAGACGATAGGTTTCTGTACCCGGCAGCAAGACTTCCATTGATCCCCCAAGCACCTCCATTATTTCTGCTTCTGCGGTCGAGAATTCATACTCGCCAGGGAGCATTATCCCGAGGGTTTTCCGTTCACCATCCGGAAAAAGAACGGTGCGGCTGGTTACGCGACCATCAAAATAGATGTTTGCTTTTTTTACCACGGTAACGTTGGTGAATTCATTCATGATGGACTCCTTGTAAGAAGAACTGCATGAGAACAGCTCTTGAAGAAAGCGCTGTACGCCTTTGTTTATCGCATGCAGTATGTGAATAGTGTATCAAAATGGAGATTTCTTCGCCAGTATGTAAATTCAGACAAAAATTAGTGAAAACGTTTTCACATTTTTGTTGACAGGGTGAAAATTCGGGTACATCCTGATGCTAGGGACATCCTGGATGGGATGTCTTTATTATTTGGAGGAGTAATATGAAAGGTCGATGGAAAAAGTTCCGTTCCGTTATGGTACGGACAGTGGTGCCGGTCTCTGTGCTGGCAATTTTGTGTATCGGATTGCTGGCTTCCTGTTCAGCACCGCTTTCCGGTGGTGCGGATGCTGCAGCGGTTGCTTCGCGTGCAACCTCCGGTTCGGTTGATTTTCGTGAGGAGTCGATCTACTTCCTGCTGCCCACCCGGTTTATTGACGGGGATCCTTCGAATAATGTTCCTACAGAATGGTGTTCCTATAACGGTGGTCTAAATGACATTACCGATCCCAACGATGTCACCTGGCGTGGAGATTTCCGCGGGCTGATTGATACCGGCCTTGACTATATTGCCGACCTCGGTTTTACCGCTGTGTGGCTGACTCCTATTGTACAAAACCGCGGTCCTCTGGATTACCATGGATATCATGCCTGGGACTTCAACAAGGTAGATCCGCGTCTGGAGACTCCTGGTTATACCTATAAGGACTTTATAAATAAGGCCCATTCTCTGGGTATCAAGGTTATTCAGGATGTGGTCTGGAATCATTCAGGCCGTTACGGTATTAAAGGTGTGGCTGAACTTAAGTATAATACCGATCCCGCCAAACCCTGGTATGCTCCCGACAATCCCAATTGGCAATATGACGGTAAAACTCCGAACCCCTATGATGGAAAACTCTGGAGCCGCGCCAATCTTGCAAAAATGCCTGCTCCCTATAATTCTAATCTTGCCCTGTATAACTGGCCGTCTACAGAATCGTTCGTAAAAACAAGTGATCCCAATTGGTGGCATCATTCAGGAAACGGATTTGCCCAGGGCTGGGATGATACAGAAAACCTGTATAACCGCGCTCTTGCGGATGACTGCCCGGACTTGAATACCGAGTCGCCTCTGGTACGTGCCTACATGGTTAATGCCTATAAAAAATATATTGATATGGGTGTTGATGCATTCCGTGTAGATACCGTAAAACACATGCACCGTGATTCAGTCCAGTATTTTGTTGATCAGTTCAAGGCATACAAGCCAAACCTTTTTATTTTTGGCGAGGTAGCCCAGAAGCGACACGAGCTTCACACGGTAGAAGAAATAAACCCGCACTGGTACACCTGGCGCGGTGCTGTTGGCAATTCGGCAAACTCCGGTATGGCCGTTCTTGATTTTTATGCCCAGGCTACCTTCCATAATGTATTTGAAGAAGGCGGCGGTCTTGGCGGTGTAACAGCTGCGGCCCGGTATGACCATCTGTATTCAGATGCTTCAACCAACGTGATGTGGCTGGATAACCATGATTTTGGCCCCAACAATGACTGGAACAGACGCTATTCAGGCAGTGCTGAAGGCCTTGCCTCTTATGTTAACTTTACCTGGACCTGGCGCGGAATTCCTACCCTTTATTATGGTTCTGAAATTCAGTTTATGAAGGGTGCCTATGCTGATATTCATGAATCAGCCGATATAAACAAAAGCCTTGACCGCACCGGTCGCGCCTTTTATGGAAATCAGGTTGCAAACGCTCCCAATCACAAGTTGTATCAGCACATAAAGAAGATGAACGCAATTCGCCGCGCAATTCCGGCTTTGCAGAAAGGAAGCTGGCAGTGGGCAGGCAATCCTTCTTCCGGTGACGGTGTTGGTTATATCCGTAGTTATAACGGACAGGTTGTTGCTGTTGGTCTTGCCAAGGGTTCTACCGTTTCCTTTAACTTTTCCGGCCTTCCTGCCGGTACTTACCGCGATGCAGTTACCGGCACGGTAATACAGTCCGGCGGTTCACTGTCGTTCAGTGTTTCTCCCGGATCTGCGGGTATTTATGTACTGAACGGTCCCGGCATGATCGGTGCTCTTGGTGCCGGTTTCTTCCAGACATCATCTAACGGTGGTGGCGGCGGCGGCGGAGCCTGGACATCGGCATACTTCCGCGGAACCCCCAATAACTGGGGTGCGACAGCCATGGTAAAAAATACTTCCACCAATTTGTGGGAGACAACCCAGGTGTTTGGTTCAGATAATCCCCGGTTCAAGATTTCACGGACAACTGACTGGACCGAAGCATATCCTGCAACAGATTTCCTGATTACCGGTGGCGCCGGAACATACAAGATTACGTTTAATGATTCCACAAAAGCGATTACTGCGACGAAACAGGCAACACAAACTTATTCGATTTCCGGTACGGTGACGTTTAACGGTGCAGGTCTCGGTAATGTGACTATGGCTGCCGGTGGACGCACTGCAGTAACCGCAAGCAATGGTACCTACACCATTACCGGCGTTGCGCCCGGAACACATACTCTGGTACCTGCCTTGAGCGGCTATACGTTTACTCCTGCAAATCGTTCCGTGAGTGTTGTCAGTGCCAACATTACCGGGCAGAACTTTACAGCAGCGCAGTCAACAACTCCCGGCTGGTCTGCCGCCTACTTCCGCGGAACCCCCAATAACTGGGGTGCGACAGCCATGGTAAAAAATACTT